>DASZPH010000118.1:0-1745 GCA_035550375.1 Pirellulales bacterium
ACATCAGCGAGCGATGGAGGCTGCACAGGAGCACGCCCATAAACTCGAAGCCGTCTACCACGTTCACGGCAGGGAGGGGTTAAGAGAATTCTGCGGGGAGGATGTTTGCTTTCTCTACTGGTGCGTGCAGCACGAGATCAAGGAAATTACAGAGAAGATCGGCTCTTCCGTTTTCGGGCGCCGGGCTCGGGTGAAAAGCGGTGCCTGGAGACGAATCTTCGGCTCGACGGTTAGAATGACGCTTATGCGGGGCATAGTTTGGGTCATGGCGGAGTCGTGATCATGCATAGCGTGAACGTGGAAATCGAGGTCGATCTGCCGGACGGCGTGACGGTTCGCGGTTACGAACGGCATCGAGGGGCGCATGTGTTCGAGATTGATTTCGAACTGCCCGAGCGATGCGTCTGCCCGAAGTGTCGCCGCGAGGCTGAGGCGAACGTGCGATGGAGAAACGAGGTGCTGCCAGTGCGGGATCTCGATCTGTTCGGCCAGCGGACGTTTTGGGTCTATCAGCCGCCGATGCACCAATGCCCGCATTGCCGGCAACGCACGCAGATTCCCACGCTCTTCAAGCGGCCGCGGGCGGCCTACACCTATCGCTTCGAGGACTGGGTGTTGGAGTTGTTGGTCGGACTCAGCGTCGAGGAAGTGGCGCGGCGGCTGAGCGTTTCGGCCGAGATGGTCGAGGGGATTCTGGAACATCGCTTGGAGTTGGAGCGGGCGATTCCGCCGGATGCCGAAATCACGAGCATCGGCCTGGACGAATTGAGCCTGAAAAAGCGGCACAAGCTGTACGTGACGGTGATGAGCGACCTGTCGGACCCGGAGCATCCGCGCGTGCTGGCGGTGGTGAAGGGCCGAGATCGGGCGGCGGCCGAGAAATGCCTGGCGATGCTTTCGCCGCAACAGCGCCAAGCGGTGCGTTCGCATCGCACAGACATGAGCGCCGTTTATCCGCAAGTCTGCAGCGAGCAGTTGCCGAACAGTCAACTGGTGCTGGATCGGTTCCACGTGGCGAAGCATCTGGGCGAGTTGGTGGACCGCGTGAGAAAAAAACACGCCGTTTCAAGCTAGCATTGTCGGCGGCCGAGCGGCGGAAGTTCCGTTCGCGAATGTGGCAGTTTCGCCGCCGTCGACGCGATCTGACCCAGCAAGACGAGGACGAGTTGTACGAGTTGTTCAAGCGCGTTCCCGACTTGGAGTTGCCCTACTGCTTTCGCGAGGACATCGCGGAAATCTTCGACACGGCGCCGAATCGCGAGGCGGCGTCGGCCAAGCTGGAGGAATTGCGCGGGGTGGTTGCGGACGAACCGGAGTTGCTGGAATTCTTCGCCTTCTACGATCGCTGGCGGGACGGCGTATTGGCCTACTTCGATCGCCACGAGACGAGCGCCGCGGTCGAGGGCCTGAACAACAAAGCGCGCGTGATTACGCGTCGCAGCTACGGCCTCAAATCGGCCGACAGTCTGTGGCGGCGTTTAGCGCTGGAAGTGAACCGGCTCGGCGGCGTCGCCCATCGCGCCGTGTCCGAATTGCACGACCTCGCCCGCAGCATCCAGGCCGTATTCAGCGGGTATTACACCTGAAAACGGAAGAGCCCTTTGTACAACTGGCGCGGCTCGGCGGTTTTCATTTTGCATCAATGAGGGAATTCGGTAAACTCAAGGCTTTCTTGGTCCCATTAGTGGGGTAGGACGCTATGGATGAGGCAGACGATGAACTAGCACGTTTACGGCAAAGGTGCT
>DASZPH010000119.1:0-130371 GCA_035550375.1 Pirellulales bacterium
CACCGTGTCCCCCTGCGCAAGAAGCCTGGCCGCGAGCAATCGACGAGCTTCCAGCACCTCGGGGCTGCCATGAGGTCTCATAAAACCCATTGTACGCCAGACCGCATGGAGGGGCGCATTAACTACCTAGGACTCAGTAAGAAGAGCGGCTGGCGAAATGGTTCGCGCCACGGAACGAGTGGCGTACCCGTTTCGCCCCCTTTTGCGATGCCGCGTCGTGCGGATCGTCGCCGTGAATCGCGGCGAGAACCACACCGCAGTCGTCAACGGAAAGGGCGTCTCTTCGATCGAGCGATCTTATTTCGCCGAGGGCGGCGGAGGATTAGCGGGCGCCTGTTTGCTCTGCCCATTCTGTGCTTCCTGTTCGTTTGAGTACGGCGCGCACACTGGGTCGCCGATGACAATGTCTTTGCAGTGCGTTCGCCGGGAGGCCGAGTAGAAGCTTTCGGCCAGGTTGAAACCGGCCGTATAGCGATCGAAGAGGATATCCGCGTGAGCCATTGCCATGATACCGGGTTCAGAGACGTAGCCTTTGCAGCCGGTCACGCCCTGCGAGATCAGATCGGCGATGAGAGATTGCCAGGGCCCCTTGGGATCGGCAAACGTGCGGGCGCTGGTGGAGACCGCCGTTTCGGCGATGCCCCCCGGCGCAAAGCCCAGGCTGTTGTAGGCCCGCTTGTTGAATTTCAGGTCGTTGCTGCCCCAGGAGTATTAGCCCATCAGGTCTTTACGGCCTCCCGGGAACTCATCGCCGGTGCTGAGGATGCTGCTCAGGTGCCTGGACTTCAGGATATCGTTCGCGCGATGCATGCCCTCGTTGATCGTCCTGTAGCCTTCGTCGTGGTGACCTGCACCGGTATGCAGCAGGAACGGCCCCTCGCGCCATTTGGCCGCCAGAGAGTTGTCCACTAGCCGCAGGGAGTCGGCGCGCGTATAGCCGATCAAGCGCGTGACCAGATAGATGCCCCACTTGGTATGGCTGAACCGCTCCGCTATGCCGAAGTAAGGGTTGCCCCTGTCCCCGGGTTCCACACCACCCGGGAAGCCGGGAAACTCGAGCTTATCCATTGTGACAAGCAGGCTATCGACGCTGAGTCCGCCGTCTATGCCTTCGTGGATACGAATCGGAATGCCCTTGGTGAGCACGATGTAGTCAACGGGATGGTCGAGTTTCGCTAGAAACTCCTTCAGCGGACCCTGCAACCGCTCCGCATACTCCTTGTAGCTGCACTCCTCCACATCCGTCATGCGCACCGCGCAGACGTTTTCAACAGGCAGCTCGCGTTTACGTGCGTAGTAGTCGGCGACGGCGACTGAATCGGCGCTGTTCAGGTTCTTGACGACAACAACCGTGCTGACCGGCACGTGACCGGGCCGTTCGGCTCGGGTCGTTCCGCCGGCCAGCATCGAACAGGCAACGAGCAGCAGGATCAGCAGACGGCTGCCGCGGTACGTTCCGTAATCTGGGTTGGTCTGCCTCATCTGCGGAGTCCTTATCGAGTTCGTGACCCGCGAGTTTCCCACACCAAGATAACGCGACGCCGTTACACGACCTCTTCTCGCCGCCACTTTCATGGTTGTCGGTTCGTGCCGGATCAAGCCGGCTCGAATGGGGCTTCGACGTGGCACGCTCCACAAAGCCCGCGGGAATTATTTGCCTCCATCGAGCGTCTCTATGGTTGGCGGACTAACCACGGGAGGCACTTCCGATGAAGGGTATTTACCGATGTTGCGCGGCGGGGTTGAGTCTTTTTGCCGGGTGCGGCGAGGCCGGGTTCACGCCGCGGGCAGCCAACAGCGTTGCTTCGCCAGCCCGCGTGGCGTGGTCCCCGGCAGAGGAATCCTCGCCGTCTGCGGCCGCGGCGGGGCAACTCGCCAGAGAGAACGAGCCAGCCGTCGTCCGCAAGATCGTGTACACGGCGGAAGTCGACCTGGTCTGCGATGATTTTCCGGACGTGGTCCAGCGGTTGGAATCTTTGGTAACGGCCTCCGGCGGATTCGTCGCCGATTCGCGTCTTTTTGGCTCGTCGGGAACGCCCCGCCGGGGCGAATGGAAGCTGCGCCTGCCCACGGCCCGCTTTGATACGCTCCTGGCGGACCTCAAGAGGCTGGCCGAGGTGCGCAACGTCCACATCACGTCGGACGACGTGAGCGCAGAGTACTACGACGTCGACGCCCGCATTCGCAACAAGCAGCAAGAGGAGAGCCGGTTGCTGCGGCTGCTCGACGACCGGACCGCCAAGCTGGAGGAAGTGCTCTCGGTCGAACGCGAGATCAGCCGCGTACGAGGCGAGGTGGAGCAGCTTCAAGCGAGGCTGCGCGTGCTCGCTAACCTGACCGAGTTGGCGACGGTCACGGTCCGCATCGAAGAGGTGCAGGGTTATCGCCCCGATACGGAAGCCAGTTTTGCGGTTCGCCTTGTGCGGAGCGTGCGTCAGTCGCTTCAGACCCTATTGGGCGCGTCCCAGGCAGCGGCGATCGCGTTCGCCGTCGCGCTACCGTGGTTGTTGACGCTTGGTGCATTCCTCCTGCTGGCCAGAGCGGTGCTGCGTCGGTTGCGGTCGGCGCGTCTCGGCCGGACATGACGCTCAATTTAGGCGGATCCTACTCACGGCATCAGCGTAGGCAGGAAAATCATTTTTTCCTGACACCTGGGGCAAATGGAAGCATACCCGTGATGGCGGCTGGGGTGACTGATCGGTTGTGGTGGGCCGCGGTCGCGATTGACGCGGCGACACGCCTTGCCGAGAATGCCCTCCATCGGGGCATTTGCTGCCGCAGCGTCGCAGTCCGACGCGGCGGCCCACCCGCTCGTCGACCACCTCATTGCGACGATTAGCCCCCAAAAGCATGCACCGAATCCTTCTGTATCTCGGTCTCTCCTTGCCACTCGCGACCGGCTGTCAACACCGGCAACCCGCTCCGGCGAGCGAAGCGGCCGATGACGCTTATGCCGTGTTGCGGCGGGTCAGCAGTTTCTATCAGAAGACCAAAAGTTTTCAGGTCGACTACTCGCTGGAAACCTTTGTCGGCGGCGGCGAAAGTGTCGCCAGTCAGTCTCAGGCCAAGATCACTTTCGAGCGACCGAACCGGTTCGCGATGCACGGAGGCGGCGGTTGGGAAGGGCCCGATGTCGTCTGCGACGGAAAACGGGTCTGGATGAGCACGCCTTCGCTCAGCGAGTACACTCAATCGCCAGCCCCCCAGTCGCTCGACCAACTGCTGACCAACTCGGGGGCAAAGGGCTGGCGCCCCCTGTTGGAACTTTTTTCCGAACGCGCCTACGAGCTACTGATGGGCAACGTCAGAAGAGGTGATTACATCGGTCTCGAGAAGATCGGCGACGTCGAAGTCGACCATCTTCGATTCGAATGTCATGAATTCAATTGGGACGCTTGGGTGGCGATCGGCGAGCGGCCACGGTTACTGCGGGCCCGGTTCGAATTGCCCAGCGCGGCAGGCGACGCAAAATCCCGCGGCCCGCACGCCACGTGCCTAAACACCATTTTGGTTCAAGACTACGACAACTGGCGATTCGATGAACCGACTCCTAGCGACGCCTTCGCATTCGAGCCGCCCCCAAGCGCCAAGAAAGTTGACAACTTGTCTCTCAGCGGGCGGCGCCGGCCCGCGGTCGATAGTTCACCGCTGATCGGGCATCCCGCGCCCGACGTGGAATTATTGCTCCTCAACGGACACCGCTTACACCTGAGCGACCTTCGAGGCCAAAAAATCGTGGTGCTCGATTTTTGGGCGACGTGGTGCAAGCCGTGTATGAGCGAGATGCCGCTGGTCGATAAGGTTGCCGACGAATACCGCGACAAGGATGTGGCGATCTACTGCGTCAACCAACGTGAAGACGAGGAGACCATTTTCAAGTTTGTGGTTGAGCATAAGCTCAAGGCGACGATCAGCCTCGATCTCACCGGCTGGGTCAGCGCCGTCTGTGGTGCTAAGGCGCTCCCCACGCTCGTGTTAATCGACAAGGCCGGCATCGTCCAGGCTGTGCACGTCGGCTTCCGTCCAGACATCGGCGACAAACTCAAGGAGGAGATCGACGCTCTACGTGCCGGCAAGAACTTGGCTGCCGAGTCCGGCGAAGAGTCGCGCAACTGAGATTTCGTCGAACCTGCGAGTTGACTTGTCGTGGCATGCAGTCGGGCGGAGCCCCGATCTGTCGGCCAACATCACCAAGCATGAGCAAGGCTGGGATGATCGATGCTGCGACTCGTGCTGGTTCGATTCCCTTCTCGGCAAGGGGACCCGCCGCCGAACTGCAGGTGGCGCAACCCGCCCTCACCCTGCCCTCCCCCGAAGGGAGAGGGTGTTTGTGCATGCTTTCCTCCCCCCCGGCGAAGGCGTAAACTCGTAGACATGCGCGGCCAACCGATTTCATCAACGACCTTCCGGGCGTCAAAGCTCCCCCTCTCCTTCGGCTGGATTCTCTGGCTCTGCCTGGCACCGGCGGTCGTCGGCTGCCGGGGATGCAGCACCGACGATCCTCTGACTGCAGAAGAGCGCGAGGCCAAGACCCAGGAGCTGAAACAGAAGGAGAAGCAAAAGCCGGACTTCGAGTTCATCAAGTACGCGGTCCAGCCGGGCGGTACAGAAGGGGACGAACCGCGTTCCGAGGTCTACTTGAAGCCGGGCCATTGGACGAGTGCCACCTTGCGATCGCGGGCCAACAACTTCGATTTCCGCGGTGAACTGCTGGGCGAGGCGCACGACCAGGCCGCGCGCCCGGTGCCGCTTGACGAAATTCCCTTCCATTTGCGAACGACGCGGCCGGTGATCCTGCCCAAAGGACAGCAGCGGCTGCTGGAGTTCTCGATTTTCATGCCGGTGGAAACGCGCAGCAAAAGCATCTCCACGCGACTGCTCACGGGGCCGGGCGGAAGGCCCGTGTTTACCGAATCGCAAGTTCTCAAGGCGATGCCCCCACACCAATACTACTTCGTGGTGCTGGCGCTGAACCCGAACGCGTATTCCTTCATCAAGCGGCTCGATTCGATCACGGCGCCTACGTCGTCGGAGAAATTCTTCGATCCTCTGGTTGCCCATCATTACCGCGTTGCCTTGCCGCAAATCAAGACGATCGCCCCTTTGCCCTCGCAGCCGCTCGGCTGGACCAGCATCGCCTACGTGTTGTGGGACGACCTGGAACCCAAAAAACTCTCGCCGGAGCAGCAAACGGCGATGCTCGACTGGCTTCATTGGGGTGGGCAGCTTATCGTCAGCGGACCAGAATCGCTGGCCACGCTCAAAGGGAGTTTCTTGGATGAATTCTTGCCGGCCGCGGCGGGCGACACCTGGCAACTGAAGGTTGACGCGCTGGAGCCGCTCAACAAGCGCTGGCACGTCGGCGACCGGCCGTTGAAGGCCGTCCGTCCCTGGAGCGGCGTACACCTGAAGCTGGCCGCAGGCGCCGAGACGGTCGTCTCGTCGGGCGACGAACCGCTCGTGGCCGAGCGCCGGACTGGCCGCGGCCGCGTCGTTCTCACCGCCTTTCGTCTTAGCCAGCGAGAGCTTCGAGACTGGCCGAGCTTCGACAATTTCTTGAACAATGTGCTCCTGCGCCGGCCGCCCCGCGAGTTTCGTTACGCAAACGAAACGTTGAACGTCACCTGGCTAGATCAAAATCCGGCACACGACGAACGGCGCGTCAGCCAGGTGCGCTACTTCACAAGAGATGCGAAGGTCCCGCCGAAAGAGTTCGAAGGACTGATGCGAACCCGCGCCGTGACCGCTGCGCCGCCAGCGGACGAGTTGAACCAGGCCGCCCAATTCAACCAGTTCAACCGCTTTGGCATGCCGGCATGGCAGCCGGGAGACGGCGAGCCCGACTACGGCTCGGGGGCGGCCGGTTGGAACGATTTCAGCCCCGCGTCGAACGTGGCCCTCGACACCTTGCGCAAGGCCGCCGGCATCAGCGTGCCCGACGCCCGTTTTGTCGTGCTCGTGCTCGGCACGTACATCGCCGTGCTGGTTCCGGTCAATTGGTTGGTCTTCCGGCTGCTCGGACGCGTGGAGTGGGCTTGGGTGGCGGCCCCCTTCATCTCCATCGGCGGCGCGATCGCCGTGGTCTACTTGGCGCAGCTCGACATCGGCTTCGCGCGCAGCAAGAGCGAGTTGGCCGTGATGGAGCTGCAATCGAGCTATGGCCGCGCCCATCTCACTCGGTACCTGGCCCTTTACAGTTCGTTGGGCACCCGCTATCAGCTCCGCTTTGACGACCAATCGGCCTTGGCCCTGCCGTTCGCGGCCGGGCAACGGATACTCGTCGGCCAGGGCATCGGCGCGGTCGACTACCGTCGCACACCCCAGCTTGGCGACGAAAACGAAGAGGTGGCCCAGGTCACGCTCGACGGACTGGAGATTTCTTCGAATACCACCGGCATGGTACACAGCGAAGAGATGCTCGATGCTGGCGGTGGATTCGGCTGGCAATCGCTCGGCGGCAACCGCTACCGCCTGGCCAACGACACGCGGTTTGCCTGGGAGGGGGTGGTTGTGATCGGGCCACGGCAGTCGGCCTGGGTCGGGACGCTCGGCGCGGGCGCGGCCGCGACGGTCGAACTGACCGACCGGTTGCCGCAGGCGGTGGACCTCTGGTCGCAGCAACTCGGCAATTCGCCGGTCACCTCCGATAGGCCAAGTGACGGTCTGAATCTACGAAACTTCTACCGTCTGGCCGAATGCCAGCTCAACGATGAGACGAGCGCCAACGAGCTGCGCGTCATCGGCTGGACGGCCGATGAAGTCGCCGGATTGACGATCCGCCCGGGCGCCTCCCAGTCGCGGCAATTAACCTTTGTCGTGGGCCATCTTGACTACGGTCCCGCAGTGCCGGTGACCAGCGACCAGGGTTCTCGCCGGCTGGCGTACCAGGCGGCGGGCAAGCTGCCGCCGCCGGAAACCGAAGAGGAAGAAGAGGAAAGCGACGCGGCGGAGAGCGGCAAGGACTAAAGACTAAAGCAAGTTCCGCAGTCGCCTCGCGAGCGGCGGGCTTCTGCTACGAGACCTGCCGGGGGCAGCGAAGGAACTTACGGGAACGCTGTGGCCTCCCGCCCGCCGAACGAGAGCTTGCCGGGGTGCCGTCGAACGCGCCAGACGCTAGACCCGTCATTTGCGTGGGTGATCGACGCTAGCGGCCGACTTCGGCTCGCGGCGAACGATCGGCTAGCTAAGCCGACGGTTTCAGTCTTGCTCAGGAAATGTCTTCTCTTAGATGCTCTATCAGCGTCGCGCAACAAACCACAATCAAGCGTGGCTCGTGAGTGAAAACCTGCGCGCTAATTGTGAACTCGGCCCCGTAGGCAACGCGCAGCCGATGAGATAGATTGGGCGAAACAACACGGCAACGGATTCGGATTTGGATTTGGACGCCACCGGCTTAGATCGAACCCCGCTCTGCGAGTGGCACATCGGCCACGGCGCTCGCATGGTCGACTTCGCTGGCTGGTGGATGCCGGTGCAGTACGCCTCGATCGTCGCCGAGCATCAGGCCACGCGCACCGCCGCCGGGCTGTTCGACGTATCTCACATGGGCCGGCTGCGATTCGACGGTCCCGGCGCAGGCGAGTTTCTCGAGCGAATGCTGACGCGCAGCGTGCGGGATCTGAAACCGGGCCGCGTGCGCTACAGCCTAGTGACCGACGACGCAGGCGGCATCCTCGATGACGTGCTCATCTACCGCCTGAGCGATGCCGCGGGCGAGACCTACTACGTGATGGTGGTCAACGCCAGCAATCGCACGAAAATCGTTGACTGGCTGGCGAGATTCTCGGAAGGGCCGAGGCGGGCAGCGGAAGCGTCTGCGGTACAGCTCACCGACGTCACGCACGACTGGGCCATGATTGCCGTGCAAGGCCCTCGGGCGCTGGCCTTGGCCCAGCCGCTGGTGGAGGCCGATCTCAGCCGCCTGAAATACTACCAGGCCTGCGAAACGCTCATCGCCGGCCGCGGCGGAATCGCCAGCCGCACGGGTTACACGGGCGAAGACGGCTGCGAGCTGATCGTGGGCGCCGGCGTCGCGCTTGCGATCTGGGAACGACTCGTCGCCTCGGGCGGCGCCGCCGCGGGCCTGGCGGCCCGCGATACGCTGCGGCTCGAAGCCGCCATGCCCCTGTATGGCCATGAGCTGAGCGAAACGATCAACCCGTTTCAGGCCGGGCTGGCGTTCGCCGTAGATCTTGAAGGGCGCACGTTTCCCGGACGCGACGCTCTGGTCGAGGCGAAGAAGGATCCAAGGCTGCCCCGCCGAATCGGCCTGGAAGTAGAGGGCAAACGCCCTGCGCGTCAAGGGAGCGGCATTTTGCACCTGGGGCGGAAGGTGGGCGAGGTGACCAGCGGCACCGTTTCGCCAACTCTAGGACGGCCGATCGCCATGGGGTATGTTGAGCCCCAAGCGGCGGTCCTCGGTCAACACCTCACCGTCGACATCCGCGGCCAAACCCTCGACGCGCGGGTCGTCGACTTGCCATTCTATCGAAGGAGTGCCTCGTGACGCAGCGGAACCCGGAACGGCTCTTGTACGCAAAAACGCATGAGTGGGTCGACGTCTCGCAGCAGGGTGGGGAGAAGATCGCTACGATCGGCATCACCCGCTTCGCGTTGGAGGCCCTCACCGACCTGGTCTATATCGAACTACCGAAAGTCGGACGGCAGCTCAAGGCGGGCGAGCCGTTCGGCGAAATCGAGTCGGTGAAGGCCGTGAGCGACCTGTACAGTCCGGTCGACGGAGAGGTCATCAAAATGCACGAAGGGCTGGGTGACAACCTGGAGGCGCTGCATGCCGACCCTTACGGCGAAGGATGGATGATCGAAGTGAAACTGGCCGGCGACGCGGCACTGAGCAAGCTCATGGACCTTGCCGCCTACGAGAAGCAATGCGCCGAAGAGCAACATTGAGCAGCGGCGTCGAACGCCCGACAGCAACACGAGCTTTCCGTATCGGCTACATTCATAGGTATGTGCGACCTATGGGATGTGATCAAGCAGACGCTCGTCGAGTGGCAGGATGATCGGGTTCCCCGTCTGGGCGCGGCGCTGGCGTATTATTCACTCTTTTCGCTGGCGCCCGTGGTGATCATCACGGTTGCGATCGCCGGCGCGGTCTACGGACCCGACGCGGCCCAGGGGAAGATGGCCGACCAGCTCGAAAAACTCGTCGGACGCGACGTGGCCCACGCTCTGCAGGAGCTGACGAAGAATGCTCATTTCTCGCAGGCCGGAACACTGGCGACCACGGTCAGCGGCGTGCTCCTCGTGGTCGGGGCCACCGGCGCCGTCGTCGCCCTGAAAGACGCCTTGAACACGGTTTGGGGGACGGTGGGCGCGACCGGCAACCTCTGGTGGGTGCTGATCCGCGACCGGCTGCAGTCACTCGCCCTCGTGCTGGGAAGCGGCACGCTGCTGGTGGGCTCGGTGGTGCTGACTTCTTTCCTGCAAGGGACGAGCGACGAGGTGCTCAACTGGCTTGGCCTGTCGTTTTCGACGGCCCTCATCATCAACTGGAGTGTTTCGGTCATCGTGATTTCAGTCCTGTTCGCCATGATCTACCGGATCTTGCCCGACATCGAAATTCGCTGGCGTGACGTCTGGGTCGGCTCGGCCGTCACTTCGGTGCTGTTCCTCATCGGCCGCGAGCTGATCGCCCTCTATTTGGGTCGTATCAGCTTTGCATCAACGTATGGCACCGCCGGATCGCTCGTAGCCATCCTGCTGTGGATTTACTATTCGGCGCAGATTTTCCTGCTCGGCGCCGAGTTTACGCAGGTTTACGCGCGGCACTGCGGCGTGCCGATCAAGCCGGCCCACGGCGCGCGCCTGCTTAAACACGCCGAGCCGGAGCATCTGGCGCAGAAGGAGAAGGCGCGGGGCAATGTCTGAGCGATTAACGACCGGGAACGAGCGGCTCGACCAGTTGCTCGGAGGCGGACTGCTGCGGGGAACGCTGACGGTGGTTTCCGGAGCGACAGGGATCGGTAAGACGCAGTTGGGGATCGGGTTTGCGCATGCCGGCGTGCAGCAGGAGGGGCGCGGCGGACTGGTGTTCGACATGAGCTGCCGCGGGGACGCTCAGAGCCATGCGGATTATGCGCGGCGGATGTTCGACTGGCGTCTTACGGCGGCGAATCCGGATGCGACGCCTACGCCTACCGAGCTGTTCGACCTCGCACGTCCCTTGGGCGACTACCTGCACGTTTTCGACTATGCCGGCCGGCGGGTTACTCGCGGCGACCTCGATTTTGACGCCTGGCAAGATTGGCAGGCCGAACTGGCGCGCAAGCTCGCCGTAACGATCGGGTTCTTCTACGGCAATTTCTTGCGGGGCGCTCGACGGGTTGTGGTCGACGGCATCGAACCGGCCCTGCGGCCCAGCGAATCGATCCAGTTCGAGATGTTCGAGTACGTTTACCACCAGATACTGCGCAAGGAGAGCGATTGGGTCGCTCGCGACTTGCTGCGAGAGCGCTACCGGGCACACGCCGCCGAGGTGGAAGCAAATCGCTACAATTACGATCAAGCGGCATGCGTTCTTCTTTATACCTCGCCCGAGTCGATGCTGGAGGAGCTGATTTCGCGCAAGCTCGACGAGGGGGACGTGCTAGCAAACGCCAATACGGTGATCTATCTGGGAAAGATCCGCGAGGGGAACCGGCTGGCCCGAGCCCTTTACATCGCCAAGCACCGTGGCAGCGCCTGCAGCGACGAAATTGTCCCGTACACGATCACCGACCGCGGCGTTGAACTGCCGACACGATAGGGGAATGCCGCGGTAACTTGCGGCTCGCGTCGCTCTTGAGGGGCCGATTACAATGGAGCACGTGCGGAACCAAAGAGAACGGCCGGGTTTTCGAATCCCTTTCTTCGCGTGCGTCTGTTTCGCGATTGTCGCCCTGACCGGGTGCGGCGCCGATGTTGCTCCGCCTGTTGCTGTGCGGCCACCGCCGCAGAAGGTCGGCCGGGATGGTCAAAGGCAGCAATCAGACACACTGGTTGATAAGCGCGACGAGACCGAGTCCGATCACACTGCACCGGACTCTGAAGACGATGCTTCTGGAACGGCAGGCCCTGAGCCGACTGAGCCAACCCCAGATGGCCGGTTGTCCCCTGTCAGCCCTCCGCAGACTTTCGCGCCGGTCGATGAAGATCGGATCGCTGCCCAGGGAATACGCAAAATCGCCAGGGGCCGGCTAACGATCTACACTGATTTGCCCGTCGAAGAAGCGATCGAAGAATTGCCGGAGCTTTTCGAGCAGGCCGTTCCGCAGTGGTGCGCATACTTCCGTGTCGATGAGGCGAGACTTCTTGGCGGGCACGTGCGCGGCTGCCTGATGCGGGACAGGACCCGATTTGCGGCTGCCGGACTTCTTCCGGCCGATCTACCGCCGTTCCCCAATGGGTTCACGCGGGGAAACGAAATCTGGTGGTTTGATCAGGAGAGCGACTATTACCGCCGGCATTTGATGCTGCACGAGGCAACCCATGCCTTCATGTATTCAACATACGGCACCTGCGGCCCTCCTTGGTACATGGAAGGGCTCGCCGAATTGTTGGCCACGCATCGGCTGGCCGGCGGCAAACTGAGGCTGAATCAGTTCCCCGCCAGCCGCGAGGAAGTGCCCGATTGGGGGCGGATCAAGCTAGTGCGCGACGCCGTCCATTCGGGCCAGCCCATGGCCCTCGACGAGATTCTTGCCTATCCGGCCGACGCCCACCTGAAAAACGACGCTTACGGCTGGTCCTGGGCGGCAGCCGCCTTCCTCGACGGGCACCCCCGTTATCGCGACCGGTTTCGCGCCCTACCCGACGAGTTGAAGGCCGACGACTTCGACCGTCATTTTCGCGCGACCTTCGCCGACGACTGGCGGGAATTAAATATCGAATGGCAGGTCTTCATTCACGAGCTCGACTATGGCTACGATATGGCTCGCAATGCCGTGAAATTCGACCCCGGGGAATCGGCGGGGCAAGGCACGATTGCAATTGCCGCCGACCGAGGCTGGCAATCGAGCGGCGTTCGCCTCGAACAGGGCGTCAACTACAAGATCCGGGCCACCGGCCGCTATCGGGTAGCCGACCGACCCAAAGTCTGGTGGTGCGAGCCAAACGGCGTGACGATTCGCTACCTTCGCGGGCGGCCTCTGGGCGTACTGTTGGCCATGGTCGTGCCCGATGACGTGGCGGCGGAAGGCTGGCCCGAGCCCGTGCCGATCGGCGTGGCAAGCACGCTATCAGCGAACGCGCCCGGACTGCTCTACTTCAAGGTCAACGACTACCCCGCGGAGTTGTCCGACAATGCCGGCTCCGTGGACGTTACTGTATCGGCCAGCCGGTAGCCAACGTCGCCCGTGGGGGCGGCACGCCGGCCCACTGGACGTCCGCCTATCCCTCGGCCGGCGCGACAGCTAGCTGCTTCAGCGCGTCGAGGCTCTGCAACACCGCCTCGCGCGGCACGTCTTGCCAGCCGGCGAGCTTGTGGTGCAAAATCGCCAGCTTGAATGATTCGAAGGCGTCGGCGAGGTCGTCGGGTAGTTCGGGCAGGTCGGCAAAGGGACGCACGGGTGCGTCGGGCGAGCTCGCCGGGTAAGCGGCGGCCTCAACGTCGAAGGGCACGCCGGCCTGTTCGTCTGCCTTGGACTCGTCCTCGGTGCGCGATCGCTCCCGGGCCGCGGCGCTGCGGGAGCCGTCTGTCGACTCACTCTCCAGGTCGCGAACCACACCCATGTCTGCGCTGCCTGTGGGGTCGGAGTCTTCGTCGAATTCCGATTCGATGATTTCGTCGTCGCGAGGTTTTGCATTGGCGGCGCCCCCTAGCGTCTCCCAGCGCCGAGCGCGCATCTCTGCCACAGACCACCCACTCTGTACGGCGCCTTCCAGCCACATCTCGGCGTCGGACCAGTCCAGAGCTGCCTGAAAATGACTCCAGAAAAGTCCCGGATAGCTCTCACGGACCGAATAAAATCGCTCGCAGACCCGGCGCAGTCGGCCGACGTGCTGACTGCTTACCTGCCCGACTCGGCGGCTCCAAGCCTCGTCAGAATACTCCTGCACTGGGGCGTTGGAAACCTTGAGGGCCTCTCGCCATTCGTGGATGATGCGTCCTTTTTCCCAGTTTGTGGTGCTGATCAACCCGCGCCAACGCCCGACAAAGGCGAGCGAAGCCTCGTCAAGGACTGCGATCTCGTTGACTGCACATTCGTTGACTGCGCTCTCGTTGCCCGTGAACTCGTTCTTTACCCCTTGCTCGACATGTTGCCGACCCAACGTGCCATCCCTCGCTAGAAAAACTCGTGACTTCGTGTCTCGCCCGCCGCCGCGACGTGGACGGCGCGTGAAGGGGCGATTCTAGTGCATTGTCGAATGGTTCCCTAACAGAAAAAAACAAAACCGCGTGTCAATCCGCGGCGCGCTCAACCGAACCTTCGGGGCCAAACCGACTTCTTTTCGGACGAACGCTGCGCGAGGGTTCTGTCGCCGATGGGGAAAACATGTCAAGCAGCCCAAGATCCGAGTCGGCCGTCGCTCGGCGGGTGGCCGCTGCGCCGTTGGGCCTGTATGCTGCATGTGTCGAGGTCACGTCTTAAACGGTCCGTGGGCCGGTGCTTGGCAAGACGCCGGATACCCGCGAACTTGTCCCACCCGAATAATTAGCAGAATGTCGATTCGCTCGCGTCAAACGATGTTTCCTGGGCTGGACGAGACCAATCCGGAACCGGCCGAGGCGGCCGTCGCCGATCCGCCAGCCGTCGCCGTTTCCTCCGCACGGGTTTCGGCGTCGGGCAAGCCGCAGCCGGAGAGCAAGACAACGTGCGCGTCGCCTCCTTCGGTTGCGTCGCCGACGAGCCTTGCCGGACAACGCGTCTACGTCATCGACGCCAACTCGCTCATTTTTCAGGTCTTTCACGCCATCCCCGAAATGACGTCCCCCAAAGGGGAGCCCGTCAACGCCGTGTTCGGCTTCGTGCGCGACATTCTGTACATCGCCCAGGAGAAGGAGCCGCACTACCTGTTCTGCGCATTCGACATGGCCGGGCTGACGTTTCGCCACGATCTGTACGCAGACTACAAGGTGCATCGCACCGAGATGCCCGAGGAGTTGGTGCCGCAGTTTCCGGCCATCCGCCGCGTGCTGGAAGCGCTCGGCGTGCCGATTCTGGAGCTCGACGCCTACGAGGCCGACGACATCCTGGCGACCCTGGCCCGCGTCACCGAAGAGCTGGGAGGCGACTGCTACCTTGTGACGGCCGACAAGGACTGTCGGCAACTCATCACCGACCACGTGAAGATCTACAACGTCCGTAAGAACCTCGTGTACGACGCGACCGATCTGGAAAAGGAATGGGGCGTTTCGCCCTCTCAAGTTGTCGATTTTCAGGCACTGGTGGGCGATCCAGTCGATCACGTGCCGGGCGTGCCCCTCATCGGCCCCAAGGCGGCCAGGGAGCTGTTGCAGAAGTACGGCACGCTTGAATCGGTGCTCGCCCACGCCCACGAAGTCTCCGGCGCAAAGCGCAAGCAGAACCTGATCGATTCGCGAGACCAGGCCCTGCTGAGCCGCGAACTGGTAAGACTCGACGCGCACGTGCCGATCGAAATCGACTGGGCCCACGGCCGGTTGGGCGGCTTTGACCGCGAGCGAGCCCTGGCCATCTTCGCCGAATATGGTTTCCACCGCTTCGGCGAACAGCTTCGCCAGCTCAGTGTCGAGGAGGCGCCCCCGGCCTGGCAGGCCGACTACCGCCTGATCAACACGCCGGCGCTCTTCGAGGAGTTCTTGGCCGAGCTGCGGCGGCAAGACTGCATTTCGCTCGACAGCGAGACAACCGGCGTTGCGCCGACGCAGGCTAAGCTGGTCGGCTTGTCGTTCGCCTGGACGCCTGGCGTGGCCTATTACCTGCCCGTCGGCGCGCCGGTCGGAGAGCCGCATCTCGACCTCGACACGGTGCTCGACGCGCTGCGGCCGACCCTTGAAGATCCGGCGGTGCGCAAGGTCGGCCAGAACCTGAAATACGACATGCTTGTCCTGCGAGCGGCGGGCATCAACTTGAAAGGCGTGGCGTTCGACACCATGGTCGCCAGCTATCTGCTCGACGCCGGGGAGCGAAACCACAACCTGGACGAACTGGCTCAGCGCTTTCTGAATCACGCGACGATCCGCATCGGCGAGTTGATCGGCACCGGCAAGGACCAGAAGCGGATGGACGAGGTGCCGCTGCCGGCCATCACTTCCTATGCCTGCGAAGACGCCGATGTACCGTTGCGGCTGATGCCCATTCTGGCGGCGAAGCTGCGCGAACAGGAACTGAGCGCTCTCTTTGAGAAGCTCGAGTTGCCGCTGATCGACGTTCTGGCCGAGATGGAGCACAACGGCATCCGGGTCGACCCCGATCGACTGGCCGAATTAAGCCGGCAGTACGGCGAGCGGCTGATCGCCCTTGAGAAAGATGTCTACGATCTGGCGGGGCACCCCTTCAACATTGGCTCGACGAGGCAGTTGCAGCAGGTGCTATTTGAGGAGCAGCGACTCCCGGTCATCAGCAAGGTGAAGACCGGCCCAAGCACCGACGTAAGTGTGCTGGAGGAGTTGGCCCGGCAACATCCCCTGCCGGCGAAGATCATCGAGTACCGGCAGTTCGCGAAGCTGAAAAACACCTATGTGGACGCGTTGCCCGGCCTCATTAATCCTCGCACGGGACGGGTGCACGCCTCCTTTCAACAGGCGGTTGCCGCCACGGGACGGCTAAGCTCAAGCGATCCCAACCTCCAGAACATTCCAATTCGCACCGAGGAAGGGCGCGCCATTCGCTCAGCGTTTCGACCCGGCCAAGAGGGGTGGAACCTTCTCGCGGCCGACTACTCGCAGATTGAGTTGCGAGTGCTAGCACATTTTTCGCACGACGAAACTCTTTGCAGCGCATTCGCTTGCGACGAGGATATTCACGCTCGCGTGGCCAGCCAAGTGTACGGCGTGCCGCTGGCAGAGGTGACTTCGGAGATGCGGCGGACGGCCAAGGCGGTGAACTTTGGCGTAATTTATGGGCAGAGTCCGTTTGGTTTGGCCAAAACTTTGGGCATTGAGCAAGACGTGGCGGCGAGCTTCATCGAGAATTACTTCCAGCGGCATCCTGGGGTGGAAGAATTCTTACGGTCGATACTGGTAGAGTGCCGCGCCAAGGGGTATGTTACGACAATCTTGGGGCGGCGACGAGCTATTCGCGGTGTGCGCCCGGATCCGGACAAACTCGGTGCCGGCAAGCAGCGTAACCTCTCTGAGCGGACAGCCATCAACACGGTGATCCAAGGCTCGGCAGCCGACTTGATCAAGCTGGCGATGATCGCCGTCTACCGCCGCATAGCTCGTGACGAGCTGCGCTCCAAGATGTTGCTGCAGATCCACGACGAATTGGTTTTCGAAGTTGCGCCCGACGAAACCGAGGCCTTGAAACGTCTGGTTATTGAAGAGATGACAGGCGTGCAGAAGATGGCCGTTCCGTTGAAGGTCGATGTGGCAGTCGGCCGAAATTGGGCCGAAGTGGAATAAACGGGCTTGCCGGTCGAAAGAAGCTTGGAAGCGATCGTTGCGATAAACGGGAATACACATCGGAGGTGGGCGCCCGAGCTCCACGGCGCGTAACGCGAGGCTGGGTAACGCCCACCGTCTCTATGAAGATAATCGGGCTGCTGGGGGGGATTGCCAGCGGCAAAAGCTTAGTGGCCAAGCAGTTCTGCAGCCTTGGCGCGGGATTACTTGACGGCGATCGGGCGGGGCACGAAGTGCTGCTCTTGCCCGAGGTGGAACAATTGGTGCGTGAGCGTTGGGGAAACGCTGTGTTTGACCCCGCTGGCCACGTAGATCGTAAAGCCTTGGGGCGGATCGTGTTCGAGCCGTCGGACAGGGGCCGAAGGGAGTTGGAGCATTTAGAGCGAATTACTCATCCGCGTATCGGCGATCGGCTACGGAAACAGGCAGCCGACTTGGCTGCCGCGGGACGCACAGTCGTCGTCCTGGACGCACCGGTCATGCTCAAGGCGGGATGGGACACGTTTTGCGATCACATCGTCTTTGTTGATGCCCCTGAGGAAGTGCGTCGAGCTCGAGCGGCGGCGCGCGGCTGGCGTCAGGAGGACATTGCCGCACGGGAGGCGGCTCAGGAGCCATTGGCCGTCAAGCGCCGGCGCGCCGATTTCGTAATCGACAATTCCGGCAGCCCCGAAAGGACCCTCTCCCAAGTTGAGCGGCTTTGGCGAATCGTGGCGGCGGCCCGGGACAAGGCATAGACCGGTTAAAGCATAAACAGTGCTGGATTCATTTAATTTTCGTTAACTGTGCCCCAAGGTCCGGTTTTAGCTAACAAGCTCGCCGAGAAAGGGGAGACGAGTCTTTTACGTTTGAGGGGCCAGGCGGTTCTCGCCGCCGGAGTCATTCAGGTCGGCGGCGCTGGCAGCTAGATCCCACGCCGCTTTGTTTGGCTAGCGACAGTTCTCGATTCGATTTTGGTCAATCCATTCATTTTTCTTCACCTTTCGTGTAACCTGGAAGCAACCTACCCAGCCGACGCCTTCCGTGCTCGGCCGATCTCCTTTTCGGGAGTTGTCCCACCTTTCGGGAGTTCTTCAGCCATGGCAGAAACAAAAAGCACCAAACCGCAGAAACCCTCACGCGCCGAGAACGGCAAGTCGTACAACGGCCGTGACGACGATCCGTACAACGGCGACGGAGAACCCCTTTCGCTGGCGGAGGAACTTGCCGAAGAAGCCGAATTCGAGCGAGACGAGGTGCACGAGCGCTACGAGCAGATCAAGCAGGGCGACATTCACATCGCCGAACTGCAGCGCATGACCATGCCTCAATTGATCGAGCAGGCCCGTAAGGAGAACCTTACCGACTACATGGGGATCAAGAAGCAGGACTTGATCTTCAAGATCCTTAAGGAGCGCGTGAAGCTCAACGGGCTGATGTTCGGCGAGGGGACGCTGGAAGTTCTGCCCGACGGTTTCGGCTTTCTCCGCAGCCCCGATTACCATTACCTTTCCTGCCCCGACGACATCTACGTCTCGCCCAGCCAGATTCGCCGCTTTGGGTTGCGCACGGGGGCGACCGTTTCGGGGCAGATCCGTCCGCCCAAGGAAAACGAGCGTTACTTTGCTCTGCTGCGCGTGGAGGCGATCAACTACCAAGACCCCAACGTGCTGACCGAAAAGGTCTTCTTCGACGACCTCACGCCGCTGCATCCCGACAAGCGCGTGGTGCTGGAAGTCGATCCCGAAGAAATCAACATGCGGGTCGTCGACTTGATCGTGCCGATCGGCTTTGGGCAGCGCGGTTTGATCGTCAGCCCGCCGCGTGCCGGCAAGACGATCTTGCTGCAGAAGATGGCCAAAAGCGTATTGACGAACCATCCCGAGGTGTACGTGATCATGCTGCTGATCGACGAGCGCCCGGAAGAAGTGACCGACATGGAGCGGCAGGTCAAAGGCCCCAACTGCGAAGTCATCAGCTCAACCTTCGATGAACCGTCGGCCCGCCACATTCAGGTGTCGGAAATGGTCATCGAGAAGGCGAAGCGGATGGTCGAGTACGGCCACGACGTGGTGATCTTCCTCGACTCGATCACGCGGCTGGCTCGGGCCTGGAACGCCGAGGTGCCCCATTCGGGCAAGATCCTCTCCGGTGGCGTCGATGCGAACGCCTTGCAGAAGCCAAAGCGATTCTTCGGCGCCGCCCGTAAGGTGGAAGAGGGCGGGTCGCTGACGATCATCGCGACGGCCCTGATCGATACCGGCAGTAAGATGGACGAGGTCATTTTCGAGGAGTTCAAGGGGACCGGCAACCTCGAAATCGTGCTCGACCGCAAGTTGGTCGACAAGCGTGTCTGGCCAGCGATCGACATCAACCGTAGCGGCACGCGACGCGAGGAAATGCTGCTCGATCCGGAGGAGTATCGGCGGATCTGCATTCTCCGCCGAGTGCTGAACGACATGAATCCCGTGGAGGCGATGGAGCTGCTTGCCACGAGACTCGGCAAGACCAAGAGCAACGCCGAGTTCTTGATGAGCATGAACATGAAGGGGTAGGCGACCGGGAGCCGGCGGGCGTATATAATTCGCCAGGCAAGTCGAAAGGGGCGGGATCAGGAGGACGTCCGATGGTCCTACCGCGAGCGAGCGATTTGGTGCGCGTGCTGGCGACCGTAAGCGTGCTGACGGGCGCGGCCTACGCGCAAGCCCCGGCGGTCGTTCAACTCCCCTCCTTCTCAACCTTCGGCGTCGACACGTCGGTGTCGGCCCCCGACCGGGGCTCGGTTTCTCTCGGTGGCGTCGGTCGTTCAAGCACGGGTTCGACGGCCTTTGGTACCGGTTTCGGCCCGGGCAACCGTTCCTTCGGCCGCAGCCTGTCTGGAAGCAGAACCTCGGTTCGCGCCACGGTCCACGACATTGAGGCGCTCGACCGGGAGACACTTGCGCGGGCGAAAGGGACTGGCGAAAGATCCGCCACGCCAGGCCAATCGATGGCCAGGCGCCTCTCGGCAGCCCAGCAAAGTTCCGCGGGTCAGGTTCCGAGCGGAAGTGTGGCAGAAGCACGCAGGCGGTGGGCTGCGCAAGCAGCGGCGACGCAAGCCGAGGCCCTGCAAACACTGAAACGTGCCCGCGAAGCGGCCGCCGCCGGCAAGACCAGCGCGGCGGGCGTTTTTTACCGTCTCGCCGGTAAGGAGGCATCAGGCGAGCTGAAATCGCAGATCGAGAGAGAGGCCGCCACGATTGCCAGCAAGCCGCCGGAACCCCAAGTGGCGGACTCTGGGCGCAAATCGGGCACCGCAATCCCGCGGGCGCCGGCGATCCGGTAAGCGATCCAGTCCTGGGCCGGTCCCTCCGGGCCCTGCCGCGCACGGCAACAGTCGGTTGACAGGACGAACCGGACCGATTCAAAATCTCGTCGAAAGAGCTCCCGGCCGCTTTGTCTTGAGTAAGCCCCGTCTGCTCAACGTTGTCGCTGTGATTGCCCACGAGTTGAACCTGAGCATGCCTCATGAAACGGCAAACCATTCTCGTCACGGGTGGCTATGGTTGCATCGGTGCGGAGACGTCCAAGTGGCTCTTGAGAAAATCAGACGCTTCGGTCGTTATCTGCAGCCGAAGTGTCAGTGAGCAACGTACTGAGCGGAGCTTTTACGACGTTGATCGCGAGCGCCTCGCCGTCGTCCAGGCCGACGTAACCGACCAGAAGGCCCTGGAAGAAATTCTCTCGGAGCACGGCGTCACGCGTGTGGTCCACCTGGCGGCGCTGCAGACGCCGGACTGCAACGCGCACCGGCACCTGGGCCTGAACATCAATGTCGGCGGCACGTTGAACGTCGTCGAGGCGATGAAGGCCAGCAAGTTGCCGCTGGAGCGATTCGTTTTCGCCAGCTCGATCGCCGTTTATGGCCCGCGCGCGTCCTATCCGCAGCAGCGTGTGCCGATGCTGGCCGAGCCCAACCCGGTGAACGTCTACGGCGTCTGGAAACTGGCGGGCGAGCACATCTCCAAGTTGTTCTGCAGGGAAACGGGCGTTCCCACGCTGAGCCTGCGTCCCGGCGTGCTCTACGGTCCGGGTCGCGACGCCGGGCTGACCTCAGCCCCGACCACGGCGATGAAGCAGCTCGCGTTGGGGCGTGCTTACGAGATTCCCTTCCGCTCGCGGCAGGACTACCAGTTTGCGCCGGACGTCGGCGGAGCCATCGGGACGGCGCTGCTTGATCCTTTCGACGGCTACGGCGTGTTCACGCTGCCGGGCTTGACGCTGTCGACCGAAGAGGTTGTGGCCAGCCTGCGGCGGGCGGCGGCCGAGACAGGGCTGGCGGAGCGGTTTCAGATCACGGTTGGGAGCGAAGACGTGCCCTTCATCTGTGACCTCGATTACGAACCGTTTGTCAAGGCGTTTCCCAGCGTTCGGCACACCTCGATCGACGAAGGCGTGCGAAAATCGCTGGAGGTGTTTCTCGAGCATGCCCGCCGGGGCTGGATCGGCGCCTAACGCCCTGCGAGGCAGGACTCTACAAGTTCGGCACCTTGATACTGCCGCGACGCGGGTCGTAGAACGCTTCGATCAGTTCGACACCGAAGCCGCGGCGCAGCTCCCACTCGGCTCGCGCGGCGTAAGGCGTGCCCGGATGCTTGTCGACAACGTCCTTCAATAAGCCGGTGGCCCGCTCAACGGCGACCTTCGTCTTCTCGCCAGTCATGATCTCCGCACGGGTGCGGATGTCCCAGTGCGTGGTCGCCATGTCCTTGCCCAACGGATTCTTGATCTCTTTGGGATGCTTTACAAAATCGGGCAGATACGCGGCGTACTCCTGGATACGAATCTGGTAGGCGATCACCTGGGCGTACATCAGGTCGAAATTGGCCTGCCAGCGAAAGCTCTGCTCGCGGTCGCGCAAGGGCCGCACTTTGTCGAGCATCTTCTCGGCCTGCATCAGATAGTCGTGCATGCCCCGACCCGTTTGCACGTTCGTGGCCGCCGCCTCGGCGAACGCTTGCCGGTCGATCGGGAACGTGACCTGCACGGTGCAGTACTTCGACGATTGGGTGTTGTACGGATTCAGGTCCATGATGACCTGCCACAGCGTGCCGCGCAGCTTGCTTTTGTCGCGGCGTTTGAGATAGTCGGCCCGCGAACCTAGGTCGGGCAGGTAAGGCCGCATCCGCTCCAGTTCATACTTGCGGTCGTCGCGGGCCACCAGATTCACTTCCGGGCTGGGCAGCATGAAGAACACGCCTCCAGTCTCGCGGGCCAAGCGTACCTGCTCGTAGGGGCCAAAGCCGCTGGGGTGGGCGTCCCACCGCCGCGTGAAGCCGTCGATCTGCAATTGTTCGGGTAACGGTGTCTCGGGGCCTCGATTGATCTGTAGCCAGAAAGGAATCTTGGTCTGCGGATCGATCCACCGCATGTGAGCGTAGGGATAACCAAAGACCGCCTCGCGGCCGAGCACATAAACGGCGCAGCGCGTTTCGCGGGCTTCTTTGACGGCCGCTTCCAGGTTCTGGAAGTTGTCCTCCTCTTCGCCGCTTTCGTCGGTGACGAGGATCAACGCGAGCTGGCGTCGGCCCGAGGTAGCGTACTTGTGAAACGCCGAGATCGAGTACTGCACGGCGTTGCACATCATTTCTTTGCCCGACTTATCGATCGGCACTTCTCCGATCGCCGCGCGGACTTCCTCGACGTTCGCGGTCGGCTTGGGCGTGTGGATTTTGAATTCGCCGCCGTAGCTGGTCACGGCGCCCATCAAAGCGTCGCCGTCCGCGACCGCAGACAGCCCCAGTTCGGCATAGACGCGATCGATGCGATCGCGGATTTCCTGCTGGTCGTCCTTCATGCTCTCCGACTGGTCGAAACACCAGATCACCAGGACTTTGCCTTTCGACAGCATGTTCAGGATTTCGTAGGTGATGCGATCCATCGCCTCCTGGTAGTTGTCGACGATCGCCTGCGGCTCGCCGAACGTGCCGTCGGGCAAGTCGAGGTCGAGCGACGACTGCATCGAGCCAAAGCGGAGCGGGTCGCCGACAGTGACGCCGGGCATGGTCGAGTTTTCGGCCACCGTGCGGTCGAATGTCGGTTGCGAGACTCCGGTGATCTCGCCGCCGCCGGCCGTCGCGGCTTCGGGGGACGAACTGACCAAGGCAAGCTCTTTGGTTGGATCGACGTCGGTCTCCAACACCTGGTTCAGCAGTTCATCGGGGCGTTCGAATACGGCCGCCTCCAGTTCGGCGAAATGCGGCTTGACCAGCTCGGGCAAAAACCACATTCCCAGGAGAATCACCAGAGCCAGATGGAGGATCGCCGAACAGCAGACGCCGGTCCCGAATCGCATCCTTACAGCAGAAAGCCAGCGGCGCCGGCCACGATCGCGCTTCTCCGATGAGGCGGCAGGCGTTAAGGGGACCACGGCCGACGTTGCCGCGGCCGCGGCGCGAGATTCGGCCGGCAAAGGCTTGGCGACCGGCTCTTTCTTGCTCGCGGCGGCTGGAGCCTTTGGCTCTTGCGGCGCGGCATGGACGAGCGACGGACCATCCGGCGTGGGCAACGACGGCCCTATTCCGGAGCCCCCTTCGGCGTGGGCCTGTTCGCTCATGCTACGGACTCCTCAGGATACCGCCTGCGTCTAGTCTAGCCACCGTGGCATGAACGGAACAAGCGGCGATGCCGTCCGGCATGGCCCCTCGATGCCCACTACGGACCGAAGTCCCATGAGGACGGATTCCGCCGTCGTTCCCATTCGACCAGTGCCTGATCGTGCTGGTGGCGAAGCTGCTCACGGCGTTCTTCGGCGCAACGAACCCTTTCGGTGATCCGGCGGTCGACGAAGGACCAGACAGTGCTCAAGATTGCCACGCCGGTCTTTTCGAGCGCCCACGCGGGGTGATCCCAAAGGACTGCCGTCCGTAACTTCCGGCTTGACACATCCCAGCCGAGTCACGATGGTGAGTGTTCTACTCACCGGACGACTTGTTTTCCGCACGGCATTGAAGATCCTCCTCTCCGAAGCAGAACTCCGCTCGGGCGTCGAGCGGTTGGCTGGTGACGTCGCCCGTCACTACGGCGACGAGCCCCTGACGATCATCGGCGTGCTGACCGGAAGCGTGGTGCTGCTGGCCGACCTGATTCGGCTACTGCGAATGCCATTGCGCGTGGGCGTCGTCCAGTGCCGAAGCTACCGCGGCAAGGCGACGACGCCGGGAGCGCTGACCGTCAGCGCCGATCTGCTTCCCGACGTGCGCGGACACCGGGTGCTGCTGGTCGACGATATCTTCGACACGGGGCAAACGCTCGAACAACTCCTCGTGCAGTTCGACGAGTTGGCTCCCCGTACCCTGCAGACGGCCGTTCTGCTGCGAAAATCCGGACGGCAGCGGGTGGCGGTGCAGCCCGACTACGTCGGCTTCGATATTCCCGACGAATTTGTGGTTGGCTACGGGCTGGATTACCAGGACGCGTTCCGCAATCTGCCCTACGTGGCGGCGCTGGAAGCCCATGAGCTCGAAGGGCCCGCCAGGTGACGCTTCCGCGCGTGGTGCTTGTCACCCGTCGTTTCTGGCCTCTGGTGGGAGGAGCGGAGATCATGGCGGCGCGGCTGGCCGGCGCGCTCGACGCTAGGGGAGCCTCGACAACAATTCTTAGCGCGCGCTGGCAGGCCGACTGGCCGGCCGAAATCGATCGGCACGGCGTGCGGGTGATCCGGTTGCCGAATCCCGCCACACGGGTCTGGGGAACCTGGCGATACATGCAGGCCGTCGCGCACTGGTTGCGCACGCATCGTTCGAAGTTCGACGTGGCGTACGTCTCGATGCTCAAGCACGACGCCTATGCGGCGATCACGGCCTCGCGGGGGTCGTTTCCCGTGGTGGTGCGGGCCGAAGGGGCGGGCCTCACGGGCGATTGCCATTGGCAGCTTGAGGCCACTTGCGGACTGCGGATCAAGCGCCGCTGTCAACGGGCGGACGCGCTGGTGGCACCCAGCCCGGCAATCGAGCGCGAGCTAATCGCGGCCGGCTACTCCCGGCGGCGGATCCACTATATTCCCAACGGCGTGGTCATGCCCGAACCGTGCGAGGCGGCGAACCGGGCCCAGGCGCGGACCGACCTGGCCGAAGCCGATCCGTCGCTGGCCATCGGCAACGCGCCGCTGACCGTCTACACCGGACGGCTGCACCCCATGAAGGGACTCGACGATCTCGTCCGGGCCTGGCCGCAGGTGCTCAAAGAGCTCCCGGCCGCCCGGCTGTGGCTGGTTGGCGACGGACCGTACCGCGTCGAGCTGAACGACCTCATCGGGCGGCTCGGCTTGTGGGGCTTCGTCTATCTGGCGGGTGCTTACGACGACGTAGAAGAGTTTCTGCGGGCCGCCGATCTGTTTGCCCTGCCTTCGCTTGAGGAGGGAATGTCGGTCGCGGTGCTGGAGGCGATGGCGATGGGCCTGCCGGTGATCGCCTCGGCCATTCCGGCCAACGAGACAATCGTGGCCGACAACGTCACGGGACGCCTTACCCCCCTACGTGACGCCAACCGACTGGCGACGCTCATCGTTGAGTTACTCAAAGACCGCCGTCAGGCTGGCCGCTTGGGCACCGAAGCGCGCAGGCTCGTGGGGGAGAAGTACTCGCTGGACCGAATGGTCGACAGCCACTTGAAGTTGTTCGACGACCTGATCCAAAGCCGTGACAGATAGGAGAGACGGGTAGGCGGGGCGCTTCGGCCTCGTCACCACGGGAAAATCCGACGCAGCTCATGTAATCGGTCGAACTTGTCGATATTTAGATAAAGGGCGGTAGGATAGGTTGTCGTTTACGTCCGCTTACCAAACCACCGGGCCGCGGAATCCGCCGTCATGCAAAGCGCCGGTTTTCTAGGAACACGGGCGTCGTTCATGATCGACCTGGTCTCGGTCGCCATGATCGGCGTCGTCGTCTTGCTCGGGCTGAGCATAGCCCTTGTCCGCTACTGGAAGTGCTACGCGTTGCACAAGCGAATCCAGCTCGCTCTGGCGATAGCCCTTCTGCTACTGGTCGCGCTGTTTGAGGCCGAGATGCGCATCGTCGGTTGGCGCTTTCGGGCGGAGAGCTCACCCTTTTACGAGACCCTCGTGATGCCCGTGCTAGCCGTGCATATCGCCTTCGCAGCCAGCACGGTCGCACTTTGGGCCAAGGTTATCGTGAGCGCTCTGTTGAAGTTTGAACACGGCCCCGTGCCAGGCCTTCATAGCGCCAACCATCGTTTCTGGGGCCGGCTTGCAGCCCTCGACATGCTCTGCACCGCGGTCAGCGGCTGGACCTTCTATTGGCTGGCCTTTGTCGCCTGATGGGGTTGAGGCGAGCACGGCCGTGAGATTCTGGCGGTAAGCTGCAGCCCCGACTTGCGCAAAGTCGTCTACAGGACACGGTCTAGGCGGCGAGTGAGAGGTGGTCGGGCCGAGACGCGGGCGGCGGAGCCGGCCACGGCTGGGTCTGGATCCAGGGCAATTCGCGGAAGGCGCGGGCAATGACCTTCAGGCTGGAGCCGGTGGGACGCCCTCCTTTGCGCAGGTAATGCTCGACGGGCACTTCCGCGAAGCGAAAGCCGGCCCGCAGGCATTGACACATCAGTTCGGCGTTGATGCAAGCGCCGCTGGCGGTCAGGTGCAGCCGGCCGATGACCGCCCGGCGGAAGATCTTGAAGGCACAATCGAGGTCGCGAGCGCGAACTCCGTAGACCAGCCTTACCAGACGCCCCCAAGCCCAGGCATTCAGGCGCCGGCGAAAGGATTCGGCCCGCCGGTGGCGATAACCGACGACGAAGTCGTTGCCGGGTAATCGCTCCAAGAGTCGCGCCACATCGCGAAAATCGAACTGGCCGTCGCTGTCGGCAAACATCACGAGATCGCCGGTGGCCGCCGACAGTCCGCTGGTCACGGCCGCGCCATAACCTCTGTTCTGTCCGTGCACCACCAACCGCACCCGTCCGTCCCGCGCCATGACCGACCTGACATGTTCTGCCGTGGCGTCCTGTGAGCCGTCGTCGACGACGATCACCTCCAGGGAGGCGACCAGGGATGGAAGGAGCGCCAACGCTCGACCGAGGGTTTCAACGATGCAGTCCTGCTCATTGTAGGCGGGCAGGCAGAGGGAGAGCTTCCCCGGCCAACTTGCAGCCGCGGGGACCCGGCTAGGGCGGGGAGACGCGAGCGCCCCTTCAACCCGGGCGTTGTCGGTTGAGGCCACAGAGATGTCCGTTAGTTCTTCGGCGAGGGATTGCATGCGAGTGCGTCACTAGAGGTTATCGACGGCTCCTTGCGCCCCAATAAGAGAAGGTCTTGCGACCGTAAAAACCAGCGCTTTCGCTCTAATACGCACACGTCGGAAGGCAGATACTTCCCAACCAGCGCATAGCGATCGCTCGTCGTCAGTAAGAACCCGCGATATGGCCATGCCTGGCAGAACTCCCGGATCTGCTCTTCGTAAAAGAACTGCTGGACGGGCTGGCGAAGGTAGAACACCAGGCTGGGGCGCCAATAGCCGAAAGATCGGACGATGGCCAACTCGCCGCCGGTGTGGCGGTGGACCACGCGGGCAAAGAGCGCGCTGGTCTGATGGCGGTCCACCTCGGCGGTACCGCCAGCGAAGACGGCCAACGAGAAGCAGGCGGCCATCACAGCGAAAGCCGCTGCCGCGCGTCGTGGTCGAGCCCGTCGATGCCACCACCAGCATAGACCGCCGCCGACGATGAGCGGCAGACCCGTGAAAGCCAAGATCGTATCTCCGCCCAGAAACCTCAGGGCAACGATCGGCAGCACGACAACGAAAGCGATCCCGATGAGGATGCTGGTGACCCAGGCCCTACGCACGAGCCAGAACGGCAGATCCTGGCGCCCGCTGAGCCACGCGTCTAGGCAAGCTCCGACCAGCAGGGCCAGCGCGGGGTAGACGGGTACGATGTAATTCGGCAGCTTCGTGGCCGCCAACGAAAAGAAGCCCAGGTACGTTACGAGCCAACAGAGCAGCAGCCGATATGGATTGCCCTCTCTGTCGTCCCCCCAGCGCGACTTCATGTGGACCCCGGCTGGGCCGAGAAACAACGACCAGGGGAAGAAGCCGATGACGATGGCGATCAGGTAATAAAAAAACGGCCCGCGATGGTGTTCCATTGGGTGCAGAAACCGCCCCAGATTATGCTTGCCGAAGAAGCCGGCCAGCCATGCTCCCTCGGTCCGCATTCCGACGGCCACGTACCAGGGGCCGGCAACCGCCAGCACAACCGTCAGGCCGGTCAGAGGGTACATGCGGAGGATGGCCCGAACGACGCGGGTCGGATGGAGGCTCTGCGCGAGAGCCAACCCGCTCTGTCGCACTGCCGCGCGCCAGCCCTTGGCTTCGGTTTGTGCCACCGTCCTTTGGGCGGCCGTAATGGAAGTCAGTACGTAGAGCCCGATCGTGGCGGCCGGAAGGATGACGCCGATCGGCCCTTTCGCCAGCACGGCCATGCCCATAGCCGCGTAACTGCCGATCATGGCCAGGCGGGTGGTCTGGCCAGGGTCGTGATCCCCAGCCGCGTCGCCGCGAAGCCCCTTCGCCCCCCACGCATAACACAAGATGGACAACGTGGAGAAGAACGTCAGCAGCGTATCGGGAGTGGCGGCGCGGGCCACAACATCGAAATTCACACTGGTTGCCAAGATCACCCCCGCCCAGAAACCGGCTGCGGGCGAGAACAACCGTCGCCCCAGTAGCCAGGTAAGCAGCACCGATCCGACGCCGAACAGGGCTGGCCCACAGCGGGCGGCGAACTCCGTCACGCCGAAGGCCCGGTAGGCGCCGATCATCACCCAGTAGAGCAAGACCGGCTTATCGGGAATCATGGCCCAGTTAAAGTAGGGCACGATCCACTCGCCTCGGTCCATCATTTCGCGGGCGGCGCCCGCGAAGATCGGCTCGTCCTCGTCCCACAGCCCGGCAGCGCCCAGATTGGCGAGGAAAAGCAGACCACTGAGGGTAACAAGCACCAACAGGTGCCAGCCTGCGCCTGCCCAGCCCCCGTCTTTCACTCCGGTTCCATCCGTCACTCGATCCCTCCGTGGCTTGCCCGCCGGCGGGCCTTAGCCCCGATCATTCAGCGGTCCTAGCAGTCTTGCGTGGCGCGTCCCAGGGGCGGCGGATGACCCTGGTCGGGCCGGGCGGTCCTGTTCACCTGGCGCGGGCGGCCAAGTGTAGAGTTGCGGGTGCTGCGCAACAAGGGCAATACGCTCGACCGACTATTGCATCTTCGTTATAGTACGTCGATCATGAACTTCATCGAGCAGGAAGACCCCGAAGTCTGGTCCGCGATCGCTGGCGAAATGCAGCGCCAGCATGACGGGCTGGAGATGATCGCCAGTGAGAATTACGTCAGCCCGGCGGTGCTGCAGGCCGTGGGGAGTGTGCTCACGAACAAATATGCCGAAGGCTATCCCGGCCGCCGCTATTACGGGGGGTGCGAATTCGTCGACCAGGTCGAAGAGTTGGCCCGGCAGCGGGCGAAGGTCCTTTTCGGCGCCGACCACGTCAACGTGCAGCCGCACTCCGGCAGTCAAGCCAACCAGACGGTCTACTTGACCGTGCTGGAACCGGGTGACACGGTGCTGGGACTCGATCTGGCGCATGGCGGCCACCTGACACACGGTATGAAGCTCAATATTTCCGGAAAGCTGTACCATTTTGTCAGCTACGGCGTCACGCGAGATACCAACCTGATCGATTTCGATCAGGTCGCCACCCTGGCCAAGGAACATAAGCCCAAGATGATCGTGGCGGGGGCGAGCGCCTATCCACGTGAGATCCCGCACGATCGCTTCGCCGAGATCGCGGAAGACGCCGGCGCGAAGCTGTTCGTCGACATGGCACACTACGCCGGCCTGGTGGCTGCCGGGTTGCACCATAATCCCGTGCCGGTGGCCGACTTTGTAACCACCACGACGCACAAGACGCTTCGCGGGCCGAGGGCCGGCATGACCATGTGCCGTAGTGAATACGCGAAGGACGTAGACAGGAGCCTCTTTCCGGGGTTGCAGGGTGGGCCATTGATGCATGTGGTCGCGGGCAAGGCTGTTTGTTTCGGGGAGGCCTTGCGGCCGGAGTTCAAGCAGTACGCCCGCCGCATCATCGACAACGCCAAGACGCTGGCACAAAAGCTTGTGGCCGGCGGGCTGAAGCTGGCCAGCGGCGGCACCGACAACCACCTGATGCTGGCCGACGTGACGACCATCGGCCTAACCGGAAAGGTGGCTGAAGAGGCGCTCGGCCGTTGCGGAATCACGGTCAACAAGAACATGATTCCCTACGACGAGCGCAAGCCGCTCGATCCTTCGGGCATTCGCATCGGGACGCCTGCCCTGACCACCCGCGGCATGGGCACCGACGAAATGACTCGCATCGGCGGCTGGATCATGCAGATCTTGCGGTCGCCAGAAGACGTTGGGCTCGCCGAGCGCATTCGAGGAGAAGTGCGCGAGTTGTGTGAATCGTTTCCTGTACCTTCCACCGGGTTGGGAGCCCCCGTCGCGTGATCGCCGCTTGGGCGTAGGCCGAGCGAGTCCTACCGGACTTTATCCAGGTTGATCGAACTCACAGGCTCGTCCCACCCTACAATCTGTGGCGCGGCACGCGCCCTTAGCTGTCCGCAAGACTGTCATGGCCGAGAACGAGCCGTCCCTCAAAAGCCGAATCCTCATCGCCGACGATAATCCGACGAACGTCGAGCTGTTGGAGGCCTATCTGAGCGAAATCGATTGCGCGATCGAGATCGCCATCGACGGGCAGGACACGCTCAAGAAGGTCGAGAGCTTCAAGCCCGACCTCATCCTGCTCGACGTGATGATGCCCAAGCTGAGCGGCTTCGAGGTTTGCAAGCAGCTCAAGGGCAACTCCTCCACGCGTCGGATCATGGTACTCATGGTTACGGCCCTCAACGAACTGGGCGACATCGAGCGCGCGGTCGACGCCGGAACGGACGATTTTCTCAGCAAGCCGGTGAACAAGCTCGAGCTGGTGAAGCGCATCGAGAACATGCTCAAGCTACGGCACGTGACGGACGAGGTCGAACGGCTACGTCGGTACATCGAGGGGATGGAAGACGCGTCCGGACCACAAGATGAATGAGCCGGAAGAATGAACCCGAATCTCGCGTCCCATCCGAGAATCGAGGTCATCGACACCCACACCGGCGGAGAGCCCACGCGTGTCGTTGTTGCCGGCGGCCCCGACCTGGGATCGTCGTCGCTCGCCGACCGCCGTGAACTTTTCAGGGAGCGTTTTGACTCCTTCCGCTCCGCCGTGGTCAACGAGCCACGCGGGTCGGACGTCATGGTCGGGGCGCTCGTCGTCCCGCCCGTCGACAAGTCCTGCGCCGCGGGGGTGCTCTTTTTCAACAACGTCGGCTTTCTTGGGATGTGCGGACATGGCACAATCGGCTTGGTGGTGGCGCTGGGCCACGCAGGCCGCCTTGCCGCCGGCACGCATCGGCTCGAGACGCCCGTGGGCACCATCACCGTCGAGTACGACGGCGCCAATCGGGTCGCCTTCGACAACGTGCCAAGTTATCGGCACGCGGCGGGCGTTTCGGTCGAGGTAGAGGGGGTGGGCCGGGTTACCGGAGACGTCGCGTGGGGCGGCAACTGGTTTTTCCTCGTACACGATCACCACGAACGGTTGGAACTTGCTAACGTCGAAAGGCTGACCGACGCCGCCTGGCGAATCCGGCAGGCGCTAACCCGTCGGGGCATTACGGGAGAAGCCGGAGCGGAAATCGACCATATCGAGCTCTTCGGACCGCCGCGCGACGCGACGGCGCACAGCCGAAATTTCGTCCTTTGCCCGGGCAAGGCCTACGACCGATCGCCGTGCGGCACCGGCACCAGCGCCAAACTTGCCTGTCTCTACGCCGACGGCATCCTGGCCGAGGGACAGGTCTGGCGTCAGGAGAGCATCGTGGGAAGCGTCTTCGAGGGGGCCGTCCGGAGTGAGGCGGGGCGGATCATTCCGCGGATCGCCGGCACGGCCTACGTCACTGGCGAGTCGAAGCTTATACTCGACCCTGGCGACCCGTTCCAAATGGGTATTCGGCAGTTATAATAAAAACCCATCGAAACAACACGAAATCGGGAGCGCACACGGGCAGCCTGTTGCCCGACCTGCGATTCGCGATTCGTGTCGGCTGTTCGGAATTAAGTTGACAACCCCGTTGCGGACTCGCTAGATTGGTCGTTGCAAGCGATCCGTGCGCCACATGTTGCCCGTCCTCGGTCGTTCCCTCGGCCTTGGCGCCGGATCAATGGATCGATGCCGCTCCGGGTCGGTCCGTAACGGACACAGAGTAAGGAATTCCGCCCATGGCGAAGACTGACGCCGTGTGGGGCATTGACATAGGTCAATGCGCTCTGAAAGCGCTGCGTTGCCGGCCCCACGAAGACCCTTCGAAGATCACTGCGGACGCATTCGATTACATCGAGTATCCGAAGATCCTCAGCCAGCCTGACGTCGATCCGGCGGAGCTGGTGCGAGACGCTCTTAAGCAGTTCTTGTCGCGCAACAGCGTGCGCGGCGACCGGGTGGTGATTTCGGTGAGCGGGCAAAGCGGCTTGGCCCGTTTCATCAAGTTGCCGCCTGTCGAGGCCAAGAGGATTCCCGACATCGTCAAATACGAAGCGCGGCAGCAGATCCCGTTCTCGCTGGAGGACGTGGTCTGGGACTACCAGACGATGGTCGGCGGCAGCGTGGTGGAAGGCTTTGCCATGGAGACCGAAGTCGGTCTGTTCGCCATGAAGCGAGACCAGGTCTACCGCGCCTTAAAGCCGTTCACCGAGGCGGGAATCGAAGCCGACATCGTGCAGCTCACGCCGCTGGCCCTGTACAACTTCGTGGCTTTCGACCAGATGGAGAACCTGCCGCCGCCGGAAGAGTACGACCCGGAAAGTCCACCCGAATCGGTGATTCTCATTTCACTCGGCACCGACACCACCGACTTGGTGGTGACCAACGGCTTTCGCGTGTGGCAGAGGAACATACCGATCGGCGGCAACCATTTCACCAAGGCGCTCACCAAGGAGTTGAAGCTGACGTTTGCCTCGGCCGAGCATCTGAAGCGCAACGCGACCCAGGCGGAGGATCCGAAAGCCCTCTTTCAGGCGATGCGTCCGGTGTTCAACGATCTGCTCACCGAGGTGCAGCGGTCGATCAGCTTCTTCAGCAACCTCGATCGACGGGCCAAGATCAGCCGGGCCGTGGCGCTGGGAAACGCCATGAAATTGCCGGGGTTGCAGCGCTACCTGGCTCAGAACCTTGGCTTCGACCTGGTGCGATTGGAGACGTTTCGCGGTCTGGCCGGCTCGGCCGTGGTTGATGCGCCGGCCTTCAAAGAGAACGTGCCGGCCTTCGGCGTTTGCTACGGACTGACGCTGCAAGCCCTGCGTGAGACGCGAATCAAGACCAATCTGCTGCCGCGAGAGATCGCGCAGGACCGGATGATCCGCGACAAGCGGCCGTGGGCTGTCGGAGCAGCGGCCGCACTGTTGCTTGGCTGCGGCGTGAGCTACCTCATGCACTGGGTGGCGGCCAACTCGGTGGCCATGGAGGGTAAATGGGATTCGCAGGTGAAGTTGGCAACCAGCGTCGTGGGCAAGGTCGAAGGTTACCGGACCGATTTTAAGGGCGCCAAGGACAAGTATTCCAAGACAACACTCATCGGCGACGGGTTTATTCAGAACGTCGTGGGACGTGATATCTGGCTCAAGATCATGAAGGGCGTGAACCTTTGCCTGCCGCACGACCCGCCGACGGTCGAACGTCCCAAAGACATCACGCAGCGAAACGAGATCAACATCGAGCGGATCACCTGCAAGTATGTCGACGATCTGGGCGCGAATTGGTACGACGCCATCAAGTCTTACGACAAGCCGCTGGCCGACTTGATGGGTTCGCAGGGCGCAGCGGCGGTCGGCCTTCCGGCACCGCCGGGGGACGCGGCAGCAGCCAACGGCGCGGCGGCGGCCAATCCGGCTGGCCCGAACGGCGCCGCTCCCGCAAACCCTGGGGCAACCTCCGCACCGGCGGCGGCGGCTGGGACGGCTCCGCCGGCCAACGGGGCTGCTCCGGCTCCCGCGGGTGATGCCACGGCGGCGCAAGCTGCCGCGGCGCCCGTGGAACCGCCCAAGGGACCCGGGTGGGTCTTCGAACTGAAGGGCTATCATTTCCACAATGCACGTAACAATCCCAGCGACCTCGGCGCCGCGTTCGTCGCCCGGACGCTGCTGAAGAATCTGCGCGAGGCGGACAGACCGTTGCCGGTCGAGGAGCGATTTCCTGGCGGCCCGACGGCATTTCCGCTGAAGAAACTCGGGATAGGACACTCCATCCTGATCACGACCGAAAATGTGAACTGGCAAAACCAGATCGAAGTCGACGATTACGAAGACGACTCCAAGACCGACGACAAGAAGAGCGCCGACAAAAAGGGGAAGCCAGCGGCGGGGCGCCCCGCCGGGCCTGGGGCGGCCGATAGGGGACGGGTAAAGATCGACGCGCCGCGTTACGACTTTGTCATCCAGTTCTGCTGGCAGGTTCCTCCGCCCAGCACGATGGTTGAATTGGCACAGCTCTATCCCTCGGCCGGTGCGCCGGGCAACGGGGCCGCAGCGGCGGCGGGTGCACTCATTCCGGGCACCGAAATGCCGCCGGCCGACGAGACGGCCGACGCGGACGGTTCAGAGACTGAGATGGAAGCGGACGAGGTTGAGGGGGGCCCCGGCGCAGCAACGCCGGATCAGCCCGCGACCGCCGACACCAAAGAGGAGAAATGACCATGGATCAAGTCAAGGTTTACCTGGGCGTCGCCAAGAAGCACCATTTCTGGATCCTGGCGGTCGTCGTGGTCGTCACGGCCGTTGTCGTGTGGGCGAAGGCGAGCAGTAGCCTGGCGCAGAAATACGAGGCCGACAAAAGGACGATTGAAGGCGCCGAGAAGGCGGTGCAGGGAGTTGGAGCGGGCGGCGAACTTGTGAACGAGTCGTTCTCCAAAAAGATTGAGGGACTCCACGAGGATCTGAAACAGCGGGTATTCAACGCCTGGCAGAAGCTCTACGAACGCCAGGAGGTGCTGTTCAAATGGCCGGTGAAGGAGACGGACGACGGCCCGATCGATCTCAATAACTACAAACCGAACGAACCCATTCCGGAGTACATTCGCGCGTTCTACAACGAGAGCGTGGTGAAGGAAGAATGGGAAGATCTCCTCAATAAGGTCGACATCCGCAGGAAGAAAGAGGCTGCGGAACAAACCGGGGAAGAAAGCAGCGAAGACGAAGGAGAGGTTGTCAAGCGCGGCACCGAGTATCAGGGATTAGTGGTCTGGAAGGAGGATCTCCGCAAGGCCATCATTGACCGCTACTACACGCCCAATGCCATTCCGTCGACGACTCGGCTGTGGCTGATGCAGGAAGACGCCTGGTTGTTCGATTCCTTGGTGCAGGTTGTTAACACGGTCAATTTCGGCGCGACGGATCCGCTGAGGGCGCCGATCAAGCAGATAGACGTTCTCGACGTGGCCCAGTGGGCCATCGACGCTTCATTGCAATCGGGAAGCAGCATTTGGACCCCGAATTCCAAAGGCAACACGGCCGGCGGTCCGGCTGGTATGCCGAGCATGCCCGGCGGACAGGCCGGTATGCCAAATATGCCCGGCGGGCCGCAAGCCGCTGCAGCGGACGGAGCGGCGGCAGCCTCGGCCGACAGCGACAAGGAGTGGCTAGACGGGCGGTATCTCGACGAGAAGGGTCAGCCGCTCAAGTCTGACGGGCAACAGCCGTTCGCCGAATTCAAGCAGATGTTCGTTTACATGAAGTTCATCATGGATCAGCGCCGCATTCCCGATCTGGTGGCCGCCTGCGCCAATGCGCCCTTGCAGATTGAAACACGGCAAATCCGTGTTCAGACCCTGAAAGATGGAGACGCCGGCGGTGGCGGCGGACTGTTTCCCCCCGGGGGCATGGGAGGTGGACCGATGGGACCCATGGCAGGCATGCCAACCCAAGGTGCGAAGGGCATGTCGCCTATGGGCCCGCCGGGCGGCATGGGAGGAATGCCCATGGCGCCGATGGCGCCCGGTGGGATGGCGCCCGGTGGGATGGCAGGGGGAATGGCCCCGCCGATGCCGCCCGGCATGATGGGCGGGGGGCCGGCGATGGCTGGCGGCATGGACGGCGGCTTGCGTAACTTTGAGTTCGGGCAGGAGGGAAAGGTGGAAACGACGATCTACGATGCTGTTGTGGAGTTGAGCGGGGTGATCTACCTCTACCAACAGCCCGACATCAGCAAGTTGGGCACGGGCGCGGCTGGCTCGCCAGATAAGCGTTCGTTTGGCGTGCCCACAACGTCGGTCCGCGTCCCGGGTGCCTCGGCCAGCGGCGGACTGTCGATGCCGGGGGGGCCAATGATGTCCCCCATGATGGCGCCGACGGCCAAGTAGCGAACTGGGCAAGTAGCGAACTGGGCAAGTAGCGAACCAGGAGCCAGAAGATGAAGGCCAAGGTTAAATTTGATTCGGCGCAGCTCAAAACGTTCTTGCTCCACCATGTGGAGAAACTCGTTTTCGGAGGATTCGTTGTCGCGTTTCTTTTGCTCTGTTGGTCGGCCTTCAAGCTGAAGCCCTATCCAAAGACGCCCGATGAATTGAAGGCCACGGCCGATCGGGTGTCTCAGGATGTTGAGAAGGCGACGCCTCCCGACAAGTTCGCTGATCTGCCGGGCGTCCCCGACTTCAGCAACTTGGGGGCGGTCGGCCCGGCCGCGGTCGATCCGCACCTGTACAAGATCGATCCGCTGAGTCGTCCCTACGAAGACCGCCAGGAGCTGCGCAAGGAGCCGCAACTCTTCGTCTTGGAGGAGTTGATGGCCTTTCCCAATTACGGCGGCATTGCCATTAACGAAAACGGGGGTGTGCAGCGCATGGCGAGTGCGGGCATCGGCAGTGGTATGGGAGGGACGCCAGAGATTGCAATGGGCGCAGGCGGAATGGGGGGTATGTCTGGCATGGTTCCGCCGACGATGCCCGCCGGTCCGCCGCCCGGCATGGACCCCGATGCGATGGCGAGAGGGATGATGGGTCCGATGCAGGCACCGTCCACGGGCGGTGGCATGATGCCCGGCATGTCTTCCGGCATGATGCCTCCGGGCATGGCGGGGGGCGGGCGCGGGCGCGGACGGGCCCGGCCCAAGAAACCAGTCGCCAAGAAGGAGGCTCAGAAGCCCGCAGGTCCGCGTCCCAAGCCTCAGGCCACCGAGAAAATCGTCCTTGGGCAGCCCCCCTCAGGATCAGAAGTTGAAGGCCGCTACTGGGTCTGCCTCGTTGGAGCGATCCCTTATCGCAAGGAGTTCCTCGAGTATCAAAACACGTTTCGTGATGCCCGCGGTTACGACCCCAAGCGTGATTATCCGAAATACGCGTTACCTGAAATCGAGCGGGCCGAGGTTGTGGGCGAAAAGACCGGGCCATGGCAAAGTCTCGATCTAGTCCAGGCGGTGGAGGATTTCCGGAAGTGGGGAGCCGAGTATCCCGATGTCGTCGACAAGCAATTCGTTGATCCGCACCTGACCCAGCCTCTGCCGCCGTTGATCTTCGCCAACCACGACAAAAACAAGGTCAATCATCCTCGCACGCAGTTGGTCGAGAAAAAGCCGGTCGCCGTCCAAGAAGCACCCAAGAAGAAGAAGGTCACCAGTTTGACGGATACGCGTGACCAGCCGGCTGCCCGGTATGCTCGCTCCCCGGGGATGGGAGGAGCGATGGGCGGCGCGTACGCCGGGGCGGCCGCACGGATGCCCGAGTATCGTTTGTTCCGATTCTTCGATTTTGCCGTGGAACCGGGCAAGACATATCGCTACCGCGTCAAGCTCGCGGTGATGAACCCCAACGCCGACGTGCCAAAGCGCTACCTCGAGAACTACGCGTTTGCCGATGGCGAAACCCGCGAGTCCGACTGGTCACAGCCATCGGGGCCCATCACGGTGATTGCCGGCAACCGGCTACTGGCGGGCAACGTTACAACCGGGCGGAGCGAACCGACGGGGAGCGTCCTCGCCAAGTTGTTCGATGCCCAGGAGGCGATCGAGGTACGCAAGGTCTTCGACGTCCATCGCGGCTCGGTGCTTAACCAACGGGAAATGGAGATCGGCATCGGGGACGCGAACCTGCCGTCGAGCCCCAAGACCTCGGCGAAGGTCAATTTTGAAACCAACGCAGTGGTACTCGACATGTTTGGCGGCGAGAAGCTCGCCGGCGCCAAATCTAAGCCCTCGGAGGCGCCTCCCAAAGTCCCCGGTCATCTGCTTGTGCTCGACAACGACGGGACGTTCAAAACCCTGGTGCAATCGAGCGACGCGGCAATGTATGAAACCGAGTCCGAGGAAGCGAAAAACCAGGCGCCGCCGAAAGAGGGCGAGCGAAAAGCAGGAGCCGCCTCCGAAACGGGTGGCCCACCTAAGGGCTTCTTCGACTTCAACGACGAACCGACGCCGAAGAAAAAAGGAAGACGTTAAGGGGAGAGACCACTACGAACCTTTGGTCTAAGAGCGCCTGGCGCGGGGTGCAGCCCGCGCCGGGCTCTTCTACGCTCGGTGCCTTAAGGGGGGCAGACATGCCCGGCACGAACGGTCCCCAAAACGACCGCTGCTTGCTCCTCCCTACACCGCTCTTCCTTACACCGCCTCGCCAACCTTATGAAGTTGGCGCAGTTCTTCCAACTCGTTCGTGAGTCGGTGACGCAAGGGGCTTTCGTGCCGCAACTCGTCGAGCAGCGCTTCGGCCTTGACAAACGTGTCGGCGCTAACGTCGGCCTTGACAAACAGCTTGCGCCAACTGCGAGAAACTTCTTGTTCGGTGAGCAAGAGAAAACCCTCGAGATTCGATCGCTTGAGACTCAGACCATCCCCTCATTCTAAGACGAGTGGCTCGTTACGCAAGGGCGATGCAGGCGATGCCCTTGTGCCCGACGCGCCTCGACACTTATGCTACGTGGAACACGGGCCATGCGCGTCTTGGCCGCGAGGGTCCTCGATTTTCCCTTTCAGCCAGGCAGGCCGATCATGGACAGTCACTTGGCCGAACCCGGCGCGGAAGTCCGGCCTACGTCGAGGGGCGACGTGCGTGTGTGTGAGGCGAAGGGGAGGCGCCTGCGAGAAATCTTCATCCGCTTTCCCTGGCGGGTATATAGGTCCGATCCGCAGTGGGTGCCCCCCCTGTTGGTGGAGCGGCGCGACTTCATCAATCCGCACAAGCACCCTTTCTACCTGCACGGATCCGCCATACCGCTGCTCGCGTTTCGGGGGGACGAGCCCGTAGGTCGAGTGATGGTCAGCGACGACCCGAACTACAATCGCGAGCACCAGAGCAACGTCGGCTGCTTCGGCATGTTCGAGTCGGTTGACGACGAGGAGGTGGCAAGGGCGCTGGTCGATGCGGCAGCCGATTGGCTGCGTGCGCGCGGACGCGATCGCATCCGCGGACCGATCGATTACTCGCTCAACTACACGTGCGGTCTGCTGGTCGACGGTTTCGACACACCGCCGCGAATCATGATGGGGCACAATCCGCCTCACTACGAGCGCCTGCTTCGAGCATGCGGCTTGGAGAAGGCCAAGGACCTGTACGCGTGGTGGTTCGACGACTCCAACGACATGCTGGCGGTCTGGGGCCGTCGCGCCGAACGCCTCGCCGCGCGCGGACGGATCCAGATCCGGCCTCTGCGTTTCGACGATCTTGACGCGGAGATCGAGCGCTGCAAAGCGGTCTACAACGCGGCCTGGGAGCGCAACTGGGGATTCGTGAAGATGACGGACGCTGAGTTCCATCATCTGGCAAAGCAGCTCAAGGTGTTCGCCATGCCCGATCTACTGCTGTTGGCGGAGGTCGACGGCGAGCCGGTCGGCGTTTCCCTGACGTTGCCCGATTTCAACGAGGTGATTCGCCCGCTCAACGGCCGCCTGTTTCGCTGGGGGCTTCCCTTGGGACTCGTCCAACTGTACCGAAACCGGCGAAGCGCGCGCACCGCGCGGCTCATGGTCTTGGGCATTTTGCAGCCGTTTCGGCGCCGCGGCGTGGCCGAGCTCCTGATCCTCCGCACGCTTGACTACGGCAAGCACCAGGTCCGTTTCACGGGGGCCGAATTGAGCTGGACTCTCGAGGACAACGACCTGATCAACCGCACGATCGAGGTGGTGGGCGGCCGGCGGTACAAAACGTATCGCATCTACGAGCGCCCCATCGAACCGAAATGATGGTACGATGAGGGCGGCTGGGCGCCCCGCAGCCTCTTTCAAGGCTCAAGCTTGCGTCAGCCCCTTCGGGGCGTGGTGCATTTTGGACGTCGCGCCGTTGCCGTTGGGCCCATTCGGGCTGGGAATGTGCCCGGAGTTGAGTTTCGCCAGCTCTTCGGCCAGCGTGGACACGGTATAGCGAATCTGTTCTTCGGTATGTTTCGACGTAATGAAGAACCGCAGGCGTGCCGCCCGTTCTTCGACGGCGGGATGCACGATCGGCTGGACGTTGATGCCTCGGCGCGCCAGGGCTTGCGAAAGCTGCAGGCAGCGAATGGAGTCGCCCAGGATGATCGGCACGATCGGGGTGTCCTTGCTTAGCCCCGTGTTGAGCCGCTCTTTCTTGGCCAGCGTCAAAAACAGCCTGGCCAGCTCGTGGAGCCGGGCGACCCGCTGCGGCTGCTCTTGGAGCAGCTCGATCGAGGCCAGCGCGGCCGCCGCGTTCGAGGGAGAGATGCCGACGCTGTACACGAATCCCGGGGCCGTGTATTTCAAGTATTCCACGACCGCCTTGCATCCCGCGATGTAACCGCCGCAGCTCCCGAAGGACTTGCTGAGCGTCCCCATCCAGAGGTCGACGTCGGCGGGGTTCACGTCCCAATATTCGCCGATCCCTCGTCCGTGGGAACCCAGCACGCCGGCCGAATGCGCTTCGTCGACCATCAAGAACGCCTTGTGGCGCCGCTTGACCTCGATGAATCGGGGCAAGTCGGGGATGTCGCCGTCCATGCTGTAAGTGCCCTCGATGGCGATCAGGACGCGGCGGTAGTCGCCTCGCAGCCCTTCCAGCACTCGATCGACCTCTCGCCAGTCGTTGTGGGCGAACGGCCGCCGTCGCGCGCCCGACAGGATGCACCCCTGGATGATGCTGTTGTGGGCCAGGGCGTCGTGCAGGATCAGGTCGCCGGCGTGGAACAAGTGGCCGATGGTCGTTTCATTCGTCGAGTGTCCGCCCACGTAGACGATCGCGTCTTCGGCGCCGATGAGCCGGGCGATGGCCCGCTCCAGGTCGCGGTGAATCGTCTTTTCGCCGGAAACGACCCGGCTGGCGGAGACGGAGGTTCCAAAACGATCGATCGCCGCCTTGGCCGCCTGGGCCACCAGTGGATCGCCCGACATGCCGATGTAGTTGTAACTGGAGAAGTTGATCAGCTCCCGCCCGGCGATCACGGTCGTGTCGTTGGTGACCCGCTCGTGCACGTTGAAATACGGGTTGCCCACGCCCGAGTGCTCGAGCATCTCCAGGTTTTGCTTGAGGCGCAGGTATTCCGGGTAGCGGTCGAACCGGTAATACTCGGCCGGAACGACGCCAGCGGCCGATTCGCTGGTCCCTTCGCCCCTGCCCAGATATTTTTCGACCGCCTCCACCACCTCGCGGCACGTTTCGAGTTGGGGAAGGACTTCCTCGGGAAAACGGCCGCCGAACCGCTCTTCGAGCGAGGCCAGGATCTCCATTCGTTCCAGCGAGTCGAGCCCCAGTTCGACGATGCTGGAGTCGAGCGAGAGGCCGCGAGAACGCTCCTTGGCGATCCGCTGCACCTCGGCCAGCACCTGCTCGGCGACGGTCATCGAAACGGACGACTTGGGTTTTGCCCCCGGCGCCGGACTCGTCGGCTCTTCCTCAACGCGGTCGCGATGTTTCGTGGGTGGAACGTTGCTCTCGGCGGGACACGGGGCCGGCTCGCATGCTTCCGCACGACCACCCCGCCCCGCTTGCCAAGACTCTCGCTTCGGAGCGGGCGAAATCGGAGCGGACTGGGAGACGCGGGTTGCCGGTGACGAGGCCGTCGCCCACTCGGCAGAATCGCCGCCGGTGCGGCCGATCTCTTCGAGCGTGCCTTCTAGAAAGGCGTTGCGGCAGGCATGGCGCTGAATCTTTCCGCTGGAAGTCTTGGGAATGCTTCCCGGCTTCACCAGAACGATGGCGTCGAGCTGCAACTCGTGTTCGCTGGCGACATCGCGACGAATGGCATCGAAGATCTCGTCCAGGTCCGACTGCTGGCGGCGCTCGACTTCGTACACGATCACGAGCCGAGGCGCGTCGTTAACGTCGACGGTGAAGGCCGCGCCGGATCCCGGCCGGATGGCGGAGTGACTCTTCTCCGCGGTCAGCTCGATGTCGTGAGGGTAGTGGTTCAAGCCGCGGATGATGATCAGGTCTTTCAGGCGGCTGGCGACGAACAATTCGCCGTCCTGAAAGAAGCCCAAATCGCCGGTCCGCAGGTAGACGCCTTCCCCCCCCTCGCGCAAACGCGCCTGAAAAGTGTGCTGCGTCTCCTCGCGGCGCGCCCAATACCCCTGGGCGACGCTCGGGCTCTTGACCCAGATTTCGCCGACCTGCCCAGGCCCGCAGCGCGTCATCCCTTCCGGGTCGGCGATGACGATCTCTTCCTCGTCGGCCAGCACCTGGCCGCTACCGACCAGCGGCCGGGCAGACTCGTCCATCGCCGGAACCTCGATCACCAGGCGGTTTTCAAGGGCCTTGGCGTCGAAGGTGCGCACGACCGGCGGCTCGCTCTTGAATCCTCCCGAAACGATGAGGGTGGCCTCCGCCAGACCGTAGCAGGGATAAAACGCTTCCCGCCGGAAACCGCACGGCTCGAACGTCTCGGCGAAGCGGTCGAGCGTCTCCGACCGGACCGGCTCGGCCCCGTTGAAAGCGACCGCCCACGTGCTCAGATCGAGTTTGGCCCGTTGCTCCGGCGTCACCTTGCGCACGCACAAGTCGAAGGCAAAGTTCGGGCCGCCGCTGACCACGGCTCGATAGCGGGAGATCGCCTGCAGCCAGCGAAACGGCCGCTGCAGAAACGACATCGGCGACATGATGACGTTCGGAGCGCCCTGAAAAATGGGGCAGAGGACTCCCCCCACGAGCCCCATGTCGTGGTAACTGGGCAGCCAGAAGACCCCGCTGACCGATCGCGTCATCTCGAAGGCGTGCCCGATGAGCGCACAATTGTGAAGCAAGTTGGCGTGCGTGAGCATCACGCCCTTCGGCGTACCGGTCGACCCCGACGTGTATTGCAAGAAGGCAAGGGTCGTATTCGTACAGGCCGGGTCACGCCACGACTTCTCGGCCCCAACCTCGACGGTCTCGGTCGTGAGCCAGGTAAGCCGCTCCAGGTCGGGGGTCTGTTCGAGGACGGAGCTGATTCGCTCGGCCACAGACTGGGTGGTTAGGGCAACGCGCGCCTGGGAATCGTGGGCAATCGCCTGGATGCGGTCGAGCTTGCGGTTCATGCGGGGCGGATAGGCGGGGACCGCCACCACTCCGGCATAAAGGCATCCAAAAAAGGCGGCGATAAACTCAAGTCCCGCCGGAAAGAGCAACAGCGCCCTTTCTCCCTCCAGACCGAGGGACTGCAGCGAAGCGGCGATCGCTCGTGCCTGACGGTCGAGCTCGCCGTAGGTGATGGCCGCTTCTTCGGACTCGCCGTCGACGAGGAACACGAAGGCGGTCCGCGTGGCCTGCTGCTTCGCTCGGCGCTGCAACAATTCGACGAGCGTAGGCGGGCCAAAGAACGAACCAAGCAACTGTCCGTTGTCCATGGCTAGGACCTCACCTTTGGCCGTCCGCCACAGGCCGTTCGAGACTCACCGCGCGGCGACAACGCCCGACGCTCCACCAAACGGCCAAAACGACTGGCACGGGCGACCGTCTCATGAATTCTGAATGTGATCGACACGCCCGCTGATAACCCCGCCATTTCCGTAAACTGGTTAATTGGGACAGCTTACCACGCCGGCACCTGCCGTTCAAACTAGTTCGCGCTGTCCGAACGAGGCTTTTGGCCGGCAAGTTTGTGGGTGGGCGGCTGTCTACGGTCGCTCTTGCCCCGCTTGGCCAAATGGCTTTATCGGTCCCCGCCACGCCCCGAATGCTTTGAGAGCGAGCGCGTCGTAAACGCCTTGCCAGATTACCCTTCTTTTCTGCCGCCATTCCGGATGGTAAACATAACCTTTGACAAAATAGGCGATCCATGACGACCGTTTCGGCGAATAGTTCGATTGCGCCTACGTCGTCGCATTCGATTCCGACGATGAGCTCAAAGGGCTATTGGCAATGCGAGTGCGGTAAGACACTGCGCTTTGCGTTGGAGCTTGCTGGCAAGAAAGGGCGTTGTCCGGCGTGCTCGCGTCGATTCGTCATTCCGTCGCTGGCACCGGTCGAGGGAGCTTTCTCGACCCTGCGTGGCCATACGGGGCCGATTCGTGCCGTCGCATTTTCTCCTGATCGGCGGCTTGTGGCGACGGCTGCAGAGGTGGCCTCGCCGGCCGCCAAAAGCGAGCTGGCGGAAGCGTTTCTCTGGGATGTCAACTCAGCGATCCCCCTGGCCAGGCTGCACTGGCACCGTAACTCGATCGCCGCGCTTGCTTTCTCTCCTGACGGGCGGGTGCTGGCCACAGCCGGCAAGGACCACGCCATCTCAATTTGGAACGTAGAGCGGGGTTTGTGGGATACCGTGATTGGCGTCCACGAGTGGGCACTTTACGGCCACCAGGCCGCCGTGACCGCAGTCGCCTTCTCGCCCACCGTTGCGTGCCTTGTCACGGCGGCTACCGATCAAACGCTCCGCTTCTGGGATCCAGAAAGCTGGACGCTAATCCGCACCATCAACGTGGGACGCACGGGTGAGGGGCGCATCGCCTTTTCGCCGTGCGGCCGGTACCTGGCATCGGTATGGTCGAGTCGCGGACCGGCCACGATCTGGAATGCCGCCAACGGCGAGCGGCATTTGGAACTGCGCCTGCCGGTCGACGAGGATTCTGCGGATACGGAGGTCGGATTCTCGCCCGACGGTTCGCGGCTGATCGTTCTCAGCGAGCACCAGGTGCGTCTTTGGGATATTTCGACTTGTCAAGTCCTCGCCTCATTCGAAGCCCCGGGTACTGAGTCTTTGGCGGTTTCTCCCCGCACGGCGGTGATTGCCACGGGCGGTTATGACGCCGAGACGGGCGCCAACGTCTCGCTTTGGGACGCCGCCTCGCTGGCCCGCACCCGAGAGTTCGGGGGGCACGGCCAACCGGTCTCCGCCGTCGCCTTCTCATGCGACGGAAAAATGCTCGTCAGCGGGGGACGTGACGGGGTGGCCAACGTGTGGGAAGTGGGCTAACCGCGTTCTCGTTGAGCATTTCTGGTTCGGCGCTAGTCTCCCAACAAGCTGGAAATCTTGTCGAGTTCGCCGCTGGTCATTTGCGCTAAGGGAAAGTCGGACGGAGTGTAGCCTCCCGCGTCCGGAGCGAGGCAATGCGAGACGAGGGAAGCAAGCCGCACAAGCAAATTGGCGGCCAACCGCTTAATGGTCTCGCGGCTGTGCAGTTCGCGATTGAACGTCCAATCAATCTGCAGACGACCGTCAACCACATAGGCGTTGATTTCCAGCAAATGGTGACGACGTCCCCGGGAACTGCATGTGGGGCCGATGGGCTCGGAGGCACGCGACAGATTGTCGCCCATCCGGCCCAGGTAGTTGAAGCTCACTTCTGCTTGTGGCAGGGCTGCCATCAGAGAGCGAACGCTGGTGTCCGTGGACAAATACCGCAGCACCCCGTAGCTGAGACCTTGGTTAGGCGCGCGGCGAAGGGCTTCCTTGGTGTGCCGCAGCAAGGCCCCTGGAGCCAGTTCAGGCGATCTCAAGGCGAACGGTCGCCAGGCCGTGAACCAGCCGACGGTGCGTGAAAGATCGACATCCTCAAACAAATCGGCGCGGCCATGCCCCTCGACGTCGATGAACACTCCCTCGCCGGCCCATTCGGCCAGCGTCTCGGCCAGAGCCGCCAGCAGAACCTCGTCGGTCTGCGTCCGGTAGGCGGCGTTGGCTCTCTCCAGCAGATCGGCCGTCTGAGGAGCGTCCCAGGCGACATGGATGACCTCGCTCATCGCATGGAGATTCTCCGATTTCCTATCGAAGTCTCGCGGCAATGAAGCCGACCGATCATCGGCGAATGCGGCCCAGACGGCGAGTTCAGCCCGCAGGTCGATCGAGTCGGCATAGCCGGCAAGCTGCTCGGCCCAGTGCTTGAACGAACTGGTCTTGGGCGGCAGCCTTGCCGGGGCGCCAGCCGTTGGCGGCGACCAGAGGGTCGACAGATCTTCCAAAAGAATTGTCCACGACAGAGCGTCGACGACCAAGTGGTGGATGACGAGCAGCAACCGGGCCTCGCCGGGGGCCATTTCGAACCAGGCCGCGCGCGCCAGCGGGCCTTGGGCCAGGTCGAGACTCGCTTGCAACTGCTCGGCAGCCGAAGTCAATGCCCTTGGCCGCTCGCTGGCGGGCAATTCCGTCAGGTCGAATCGAGCGAGAGGCCATGCCCCGTCGGCGGAGCCGTACCACTGCCGCCAGCCATCACCCTCCCGCGCAAATCGCAGACGAAGTGCATCGTGGTGTTCGGCCAGCCCTTGCAAGGCCTCAGCAAGACGGCGCGCGTCTAGCGAAGCGTCGACGCGCAGCAGCATCGCCTGGTTAAAGTGATGCGGATCGACCGGGTCGTCGGCCAAGAACCACTGCTGGATTGGCGTGAGGGGCACGCCCCCTTCCACAAGTCCCTGTTCCGCCAGCGCCACGACGGCCGTCCCTTCGGCGGCGGCCAACTCGGAAATCGTCTGGTGCTCGAACATTTGCCGGGGCGAAAACCGCAGCCCGGCTTCGCGCGCTCGGGCGACCACTTGAATCGTCAGAATCGAATCGCCACCCAGCTCAAAGAAATTGTCGTGTACGCCGACGCGGTCGAGCCGGAGCACTTGCTGCCAGATCTCCACGAGCGCTTGTTCGATCTCGTTGCTCGGTGCGGCGAAGGGTCGCTGGTCGGTCTCCGCCGGAGGTGGCGGGAGCGCGTCGCGATCGAGCTTGTGGCTGCGGTTCAAAGGCAATCGCTGGAGCTTCACGAAGGCTGAGGGAATCATCGAGTCGGGCAACTTGCCGCGCAACCACGCGCGCAGCTCCTCTCGCTCCGGAACGTGGCCATTGGTCGGAACAAGGTAGGCCACCAGGCGTTTCCCTCCAGGCGCTGCTTCGCGGGCCACGACCGCGGCTTGGCCGATTGCCGGGTGCCCCGTGAGCGCCCGCTCGATTTCGGCCGGTTCGATCCGCAGACCGCGAAGCTTGATCTGTTCGTCGATTCGACCCAGGAACTCGAGGTTGCCGTCGGCCCGCCAGCGAGCCAGATCGCCAGTGCGACAAACTCGAGAGGCCGGCGATCCAGAAGCGTGCGTCGACGACGACGATTCGCGGCGGTCTGCAACCGGCTCCAAAGCGATCTCGACGAATCTCTCCGCCGTGGGGCCGGCAAGGCCGTGGTACCCCTTCGCGAGTCCCGGACCGCCGATGTACAGCTCACCCACGGCCCCCACCGGCACGGGCTGACAACTGGCATCAAGCAGGAGGACTACCGCTCCCGCAACGGGTCGGCCGATCGGAAGCTTGCGGCCGGACGGCCAAGCGTCGATCTGGCGAGGCAACTCGTACACGAGGTTGGTCACGGTCGTCTCCGTGAGACCAAATTCGTGTAGGGTCCGCACGCGGCCTTGCGCCAGTTCGATCCAGCGGTTCAAGGCTTCGACGGGTGGTGCTTCACCGCCGACCACCAGCACCCGCAAGTGATCAAAGAGCGACTCGTCGGACGGCTGCCATTCGCTTAAGCACTGCTGCCAAAGCTGCGGAGGAATGTGGGCCACGGTAACGCGCTGCCGCCGGCACACGTCGAGGATGGCCCGCCCCGTCAGTTCCGCGGCGGGTGGCCCCAGCACGAGCGACGCACCGCGCACCAGCGCCGGAAAAATCTCCTCGGCCGCCACGTCGAAAGCGGGCGAGATAAGCTGCAACACTCGGTCCTGCGAGGTGACTTCATACTGGTCGGCCATTGCCGTAGCCAGGTTGGACAGCGACTCACGCGTAACCTCTACCCCCTTGGGACGCCCCGTCGAGCCCGAAGTGTAGATGATGTAAGCCAGGCTCTCTGAGGAGAGTTCCTGCCGCGCCGGCGGCGCCGTCGTCGGGTGACGCGAGATGTCGAACCGGTCGCGGTCCAGCACGATCTCCTCGGCCTCGTGCCTCGGCAGCCGGTCCAAGAACTGGGACGCCGTAATAACCGCTCGTGGGCAAGTGTCGGAGAACATCGACTGCAGGCGTTCATTCGCATCGTTGGGATCGAAGGGAACATACGCCCCGCCGGCTTTCAACACCGCCAGCATGGCCAGGACCAAGTCGCTCGACCGATCGAGGAAGATGGCGACCGGGACGTCGGAGCCGACCCCTAGCGCCTTGAGGTAGTGAGCCAACCGGTTGGCCTGCTCGTCCAATTCCCGGTACGTCAGGCTGCCGTCGATCACCGCCAGACTATCGGGCGTCGCTTGAGACTGCCTCGCCAGGAGAAAAGCGATGTCTGGGCTCGCCGTTGCCTGAGGTTGCAGGTCGGCCGCCTCTCCAGCGTTCTCAACCAGCGGCAGACGTGCGACCGGCTGGTCCGAATCGGCAGCGATGCCCCGCAGCAGCAGTCGAAAGGCCGCCGCCATGTGCTCGATCGTCTCGGGCTCCAGAAGTTCGGCGTTATAAACCAGCGACGAGCGGAACCCCTCAGACTGCTGCTCGACAACCAGCCCCAAATCGAAGTTGCCGATGCGCGTGTGGTCGATCTCGATATCGCCGAACGAGATAGCTCCGGCATGCGTGGCCTGCCAGGGCAGGTTCTCGAATACGAACATGACGTTGAACAGGGGCGATCGGCCGGCATCGCGCCGCGGGGCGACCGCGTCGACGATCGCCTGCAGCGGCGCATCCTGGTTCGCCAGCGCGTCAAGCGTTGTGTCCCGCACGCGCATCAGCAACTCTCGGAAGGTCGGCTCGCTCGAAAAGTCGGTGCGCAGCGGAAGCGTGTTGACGAAATACCCGATCGCCCGTTCAAACTCGCGTCTTGGGCGGTAGGACACGGGCGAACCGACGCACACGTCGTGCTGGCGCGTGTAACGCGCCAATAGCGTCTGAAACGCCGCCAGCAGCACCATATAAAGCGTCGCCCCTTCACGGCGGGCCAACTCGGCTAGCGCCTCGGTCGTGGCCTTGTCGACCGTCCAGTTGACGGCCTGACCGCGAAATTTGCCCTCGCGCGCGGGCATATAGTCTGTGGCAAGATCGAGAGGCTGCGCCTCGGCGAGCTGGCCTTTCCAGTATTCGAGCTGACGGGCAACTTGTGGCGTCGCCAGACAACTGCGTTGCCAGGCGGCAAAATCGGGAAACTGCCAGACGACATCCTCCAACCCCATCTCGTCCGGCCTTGTCCCTCTGCCCGACGCCTCGCCGGCGTACAACAACGACAACTCCTTCAGAAAGATCGCCAGCGACCAGCCGTCGCAGACCAGGTGGTGAGCCGTCATGCACAGCCGATGCTCGTCGTCGGAAAGGCGTTCAAGACGGGCACGGAACAGCGGACCGGCAGCCAGGTCGATGCGTCGGCCGTCCGGAGACGGCGCCGCACGATCTTCGATCACGGCGAGAGGAATCGTCGATTGACGGGCGATCTTCTGTTGCGGCCTCCCTTCGTGGACCGGAAAGACGGTGCGCAATGCCTCGTGCCGCTCGACGATCGTCGACAGGCTCCGTTCCAACGCGCCGACGTCAAGCGGTCCGCGAAGATGGATGCTGGCCGTGAGGACGTACCTGGGTTCGCTCTCAAGCTGCTCCAAGAACCAGAGTTGCTCCTGAGAACTCGACAAAGGCAGGGGGAGTGCGCGATCGGCGCATGTCACAGGCGGCAGCGTGCCACCCTGCGACGCCTCGGGCAACTCAAGCCAACTGGCGAGACCCGCGATCGTCGGTTTGGAGAAGAGCGTTCGCAGGGGCATCTCGGCGGAGAATTCCGCGCGGATCCGGGCCGCAAGCTGACCGGCGAGGAGCGATTGGCCGCCTAGATCGAAAAAATTGGCGTGTACGTCGAGAACGTCCATGCCCAGTACGTCACCGAAGATCGCAGCGAGCTTTCTTTCCGTAGCCGTTCGCGGCGCGACCACGTCCGTCGCGGGAGCATCGCAAGAGAATCGATCGTCACGCCACTCGGCAAGCGTCTGTAAGCCCCCCGCAAGGAACAGATCGCGGCAAGCACGGCGCTGCTTTTTGCCGCTCGACGTTTTGGGGAGCGTCCCCGCGACGATCAGCCTCACGGCGGCCGCCGCCACGCCGTGTACTTCCATCAACTGGGAGCGGATCAGTCCGACCAGCGAATCAAGATCCGCTTTGCGAGGCCGCAAGACCTCCTGCACGACGGCCAGCCGTTCTTCGCCGTCGACTTCGATCGAGAACGCAGCCCCTCCGTCGCTTTTCAGCAGTGGATGGCAACGCCAAATGGTTTCCTCGATGTCGTGGGGATAAAAGTTGCGGCCTCGAATGATGATCAGGTCTTTGCGCCGGCCGGCGACGAACAGTTCGCCGTGGTGGAAGAAGCCGAAGTCGCCAGTGCGCAAAAACGGCCCCGTGCCGTCAGCGAGCAAGGCCTGAAACGTCTCGACCGATTCTTCAGGGCGATTCCAGTATCCCTGGCCGATACTCTCGCCCGCCACCCAGATCTCCCCGACTTGTCCGTCATCGAGCCGGCGGCCGTCGGCGGGATCGGCGATGACAATCTGCTGACCGGGAGCTGCGCGGCCGCAACCGACCAGGCTTCGCGCCGCGGGGTCACCGTCGCAAGCCGGGATAGCTTGCATCTTTTCGAGACCATCCGCGGTGAACGACCGCACAACCGGCGCTCTGCCCGGCGTGCCGCCGGCCACCATCAGCGTCGCCTCTGCGAGGCCATAGCAGGGATAGAACGCCTCTCGTCGGAAGCCGCACTCTGCGAAAGTTTCGGCGAACCGATCGAGCGTCTCCGGCCGCACCATCTCGGCGCCGTTTAGGGCGAACAGCAAGCTGCTCAGGTCGAGTGTGGCACGGTCTTCAGCACTCACTTTGCGAGTGCAAAGTTCGTAGGCGAAATTCGGCGCCGCCGTGACCGTGCCCCGATAACGCGAGATGGCCTTCAGCCACCTTACGGGGCTCTGCATGAACGACACAGGAGACATGAACACCAGCGGGCGCCCACTGTACACGGGCTGAAACACGCCGCCGATCAGGCCCATGTCGTGATAAACGGGGAGCCAAAGCACCGCCACATTGCCCTCGCGATCGAGGGTCGCGTCAATCGTCCGCAGGTTGGCCAATAAGTTGGCATGGGTAATGGTTACGCCCCGCGGAGTGCCGGTCGAACCCGACGTATATTGCAGGATGGCCGGATCGTGGGGTGCCGCAACCGCCGTCCGATCGCACGCCAGAGAATCGTCGGTGCTCTCGCCGCCCGTATGGCATAGGCGGTCGGTGGCCAGCGACGATGTCAAACCCGGGACATTGCGAAACAAGGGTCGCGTCCAGTCGAGCGTCGCCTCCGTCGCCAACAGCCACGTCGCTCCGGCGTCGGCCACGATCGAGCAGAGGCGGGGTAAGGTACGGTCGATGCGGAATGGATCCGGCGGATAGACGGGTACCGCGGTCACGCCCGCGTAGAGGCAGCCGTAGATTGCGGCGATGTAGTCCAGCCCGGAATCGTATACCAGCAGCGCACGGCCGCCCGCGGCGCCGGCCAATGCGGCCGCAATCGACCTCGCCCGGCGATCGAGTTCTCCGTAGCAAAGCCGTTCCTCGCGGTCTTCACCGTCGGGCAGAAACGTGCAGGCCAGCGATTGGGGATGTTCGCTCGCGCGCCAACGGAGCACGTCGACCAACGTAGCGGCCTCGACCGGAAGCCGAGAGGGGGAGAGCGATTCGGTGAGAACCATCTTGTTTTAACGGTTGGAACGCCAAGCACGGGCGCGGGGCGGTCGGCTTACGCGACGAACCGCTCAACGTGCAAATTCGGGGGCGAGCTAAGGGGCCCGTGGGCAAGATATGCGCGCTGCGCAAATTTGCGGGCCTGCGGTGGGCTATCATAGCGTACCACATTCTACGCATTTTGCCCCAACGGAGCCATTCATCAGACCCCAAAGGGCGCGCGCCGACTACGCCGACACCAAGCTGAAGCGTGAGCGAGGGAAGTTGCTTCGCCCTCTTCACTTACGCTTTCGGGTTGGTCCGTGTGAATGATCCACGCTACGACTTCCCGCTGCGGTAGGCTTCCTGCATCCAACGATTGGTTGTAGCAGAATTCGCGACAATTCTGGCCGTAACCCGTGACAATGGTCCAACTTCATACGAAGTCGGCTACAAGGGGGGGCTGCATGGCGCGTTGAGAACTATTATGCCGCCTTGAGCCGGCAGCCTAACCGCTCGAGCACCGAGGCGGGGGCCTTGTCGGCGAGCAACATCGCGCTGCGCGGTACGATCACCGTCTGCTCGAGCGCGTATTGGCCGGAAACGACGGCGTGCGGCACGGCGTCGGTGAAGACGAGCCACGCCGACCCCGGTGGGAAGTGGCTGTGGTGCTTGCGACAGCTCTGCTGGAACGCCTGGCTTTCCTTCATCAACTGGTGGATGCCGCGCATGGCCCGATCGTAGGGGGAGTCAACCCGCACCACCAGCCGCAAGGCTTTCGTCAAACGCCGCCAGATCGCCGGTCGGCCGGGCGGCAGAAACTGACGGCTGAACTCCTCCCCCATCTCGCGGGCCAGCACGTCGAGCGGGTCTCCCGTGATCCAATGACGCTCTGCGTGCGGGTTGATGTTCATGAAGATCCGCAGAATCCGGTCTCCGTGCGTGGGGCGTTTGGGAAACGAGTCGACGTGAATCAGGTCGTTCCGTGCGTGCAGGCGAAGCGCACGCCCCTTCTCTTCCAGAGGCCGGAAACTGGCGTAGTCCAGCCGCCAGCCAGACGCGTAGGCGGGCAGCAGGCGGGCCGCAAACTCGAGGGCTTGTCGGCTGAACGTCCGTAGGACCTCGTGCAGTCGAGCGGCGTCGACGTGTTTGGGGTCAAATCCAGTCACCCGGTCTGCGAGCGGCCGATAGGCGATGTTCTTGTGCCACCGGTGATTCGATTGCCGCTGCCTTAAGAGAACGTCGGTGTCACTGTCCGAAAGCGCGAAGGGCGAAAGCGGGAAGTAGAGGATCTTTCCTTCCTCCAGCCAATGACAGGCCTGGATGCCGGCTTGCGGGGACGAAGCGGCGGAGGCGGCCAGAAACCGGCTCATATCGACAAAGTGACCAGCCTCCGTGGACTGCGCCAATTGACGAGCCTCAACACGCCGCGTGGCAGCCATCCGATTCTCCTTTGCGAAATGCTGGCCGAAAAGGCACGCAGATTATCGGCCGCAACGGCCGCGAACGTTAGAGAAAGCCCTACAGCGGACGCGTCTCGGCGTTGCCGGCTCTCGCGCATGAGCATCTATGCCGCGCCGGGCATCCCAGAGGTCTGGCGCTGGCGCAAGGACGAACTTCGACTTGTCGGCCGATGAGACAGCCGGGATCCGCAAATTCCGCGTCTGGGTACGAGAGCGATTCCTGGCTGACTCTGGCGAACGGGCGTGAAGACCTGCACGTCCGGAACCAAGCTCGTGCGGACGTCGTTGCAACGAGGCTCGCGGCTGGACAGAATTACTTAAGCCGCAATGGGGCGCCCCGTTCTGTTGACGAGGATAAACGATGCGTTTGAGCTTCTGGCTTCAGGCCACCTGGCCGGCCGTTTTGGTTTGCGTCACACTGGCCGCTGTTCCGCTTTCGGCGGAAGAACCCGCCGACTGGGCAAAAGGCGACAACATCGAACAACTCGTGGCCCTCTACCAATACTTCCACAGTCATCCTGAGCTGTCGATGCAGGAGAAAGAGACCGCTGCACGGCTGGCCAAGGAGTTGGAAGCGGCCGGCGCCAAGGTCACCCGCAACGTGGGCGGCCATGGCGTCGTGGCCGTGGTCAAAAACGGCCCCGGCAAGACACTGCTCATTCGCACCGACCTGGACGCCCTGCCCGTCACCGAACGGACCGATCTGGTTTACGCCTCGAAAGTGACCGTCAAGGGAGAGGGCGGCTTGGAAACGGGCGTGATGCACGCCTGCGGGCACGACATCCACATCACCAGCCTTGTCGGCGTGGCCCGTTATCTCATCGGCCACAAGGACCGCTGGGCGGGCACGATCGTGTTCATCGGTCAGCCTGCCGAGGAACGCGGCGAGGGTGCCAAGGCGATGCTCGACGACGGCCTCTTCGAGCGGTTTCCGCGCCCCGACTTCGCCCTGGCTCTGCACGTCGACTCGACCCTGGCCGCCGGCAAGGTCGGCTACCTGGCCGGCTATGCCCTGGCGAACGTCGACAGCGTCGACATCGTTGTCCGCGGCAAGGGAGGACACGGAGCCTTTCCCCACATGACGATCGATCCGATCGTTGAGGCGGCCCGCCTGATTCTCGACTTGCAGACCCTGGTTAGTCGCGAGATGAAGCCGACGGAGGCGGCGGTGGTGACGGTCGGCGCGATCCACGCCGGAACCAAGCACAACGTGATCGCCGACAGTTGCCATCTGCAGCTCACGGTGCGCAGCTACACCGATGAGGTGCGCCAGAAACTGATCGAAGGGATCAAACGAAAGGCGAAAGCGTCGGCGGCCAGCTCCGGGGCTCCGGAGCCCACGGTCGAGGTGACCGAGGGTACGCCCGCCATGTACAACGACGACAAGCTCGTCGAACGTCTTGTGCCCGTCTTCCAAAGTACGCTGGGCGAGGAGCGCGTCGTCCCCTCGGAGCCGTCGATGGGGGGCGAGGACTTCAGTCGCTACGGCCTGGCGGGCGTCCCCAGTTTCATGTTTCGCGTGGGAGCGGTCGACGAAAAGCGGTTGGCGCGGTTCAAGCAACTCGGCCAGCTTCCGCCATCGCTGCACTCGCCGGTCTTTTATCCGGACGCCGAGCCGGCTCTCGCCACTGGTGTGACCGCGATGTCGGCCGCGGCCCTCGATCTGCTGAAGAAATAGGATGCGACTGACGGCAAGCAAAATCGCCTGGCTCGCGTCCTACCTGGCGGCCATGAGCGCGGTGGTCGCGGCGCTGATGGTGATCCGCGCAAGAGTACTGTCGGCCCTCGATACGCCCGACGCTCGCCGGCAGTGGCAAAGTTGGAAGGAAGAGACGCAGCGAAAATCAGCCGGGCCGATCGAGCGCCGGCCGGTGCGCAGCGACGAGCCCCCCGCGCTCATTCTGCTGCGAGACCGGTTCCCGGCGGTTGTCGTCAGCAGCGTCATGATTTGCTCATTTCTGTTCGCTTTCCTCGGCTTTGCCGCACGGGGCGCATTTAGGAGCACAACCGATGAAAAGTCGGAGCCGCTCTCGGTGAACTAGTGTTTTGTCCAGTTTAGGAGTTCCGCTTTTTTGGGACCCCTCGCACGCTTAACTCGAAGGTCCCGAGCTGGACACGGTACGCGTTCGTTCAGCCGACGGGCGAGGCAAGAATTGAACAACAACATCCGATGAGCATCCCAACCACAGTTCCCAGCTCCACTCGCCGTCCCCCGCCGCCCCCTTTGCGGTGGCGCATCTGGCCGATGGAAGAAGGCGGGCCGGTGGCCTGGCTGCTGACGACGGTCATGCTTTTGCTGGCGGCGCTGACGGGCTGGATCATGTCCAGCGCCGTGTGGGCCGTGCTCGCCTGCGGACTGCTGGCCCTGGCGGCCTGGCGATACTTTGTGCCCGTGTATTTCGAAATCAGTCCGCAGGGGATTTTTCAGGAGGTGTTCGGGAGGCGACGGCGCATCTCCTGGCGGTCAATCGGGCACGTCGAACAGGGCCGCGACGGACTGTTGCTCGCCCCGAGCGGCGTCGTCTGTCCTGCAGTTCGCGGACTCTATCTTCCCTGGGGACACCACCGAGCCGAAGTGCTGGCGCTCGTCGACTATCATCTGCAGCAACTTCAGCAGGACGAACGGGTATTCGAGTTCGAAATGCAGGAAGGTGCGTAGCACTCAAGGGGCTACACCGCGCCGCGGCGCAAAAAGCGATCGTTTGCGCCGACTTCCAGTGACGGAGCACGGCGGCTACTTACGGTCGAGTTTGAGCGATGCAGAATTGATGCAGTATCGCAAGCCCGTCGGCGGCGGACCGTCGTCGAACACGTGCCCAAGATGAGCGCCGCATCGCTCGCAGTGCACTTCGGTGCGCCGCATGAAGAAACTGCGGTCTTCTTCCGTGGCGATGTTCTCTCCGGCGGGCTGCCAGAAACTGGGCCAGCCGCTCCCCGAATCGAACTTCGTCTGAGAATCGAATAACTCGGCCCCGCAGCATACGCAACGGTAGATGCCGGGCTCTTCGCAGTTCCAATACTCGCCGCTGAAGGCCCGCTCCGTCCCCTTGCGGCGCGTCACGCGGTACTGCTCCGGCGTAAGCTGCGATTGCCACTCGGCGTCGGTCTTGGAAACGGAAGGCTCGCCGTCGGTCATAGAACTACAGCATGCTCTCCAACAGCAATCGCATTTTGCGCATCTCGCCCATGTGGTCGATGTCTGAACCGGGCTGTTCGATGATGTTGACCGAGAGAGCGCGGCTGTACTTGAAACGGCTGAGTTGGTTGATCAGCCGGTTGTACTCGATTTCGCCCTGGCCGACGCGCACCTGCAGCGCCGTCTTGCTGGTGTCTCGAAGCTGTACGTGGCAAACGTATTTCATCACCTGGTCGTAGCTCGCACCACCGTGCGGCCCGCAAACGTAGTGGCTGGGATCGAGGGTGATCGCCAGCCCCTTCACGTTGTCGCACAGCACGACGGCCGTGTCGGGGTCCTGCGACATGCGGCCAACCTCCGTCTTGATGCCGACCACCACCCCTTCCAGCGTGCCGATCCGCACCAGCTCGCGCAGCCGTTCCACCTCGGCGTTGAACGGCGTACCAAGCTCGGCCGACGGCACCCCGACGATTACCACCTTGGTGGCTTTGGCCAACTTGCAGCAAGAAAGGAACTGTGCGTAGTACTCGTCCCCCTCCGCCTGGATGTCGACGAAATAGGCGACCGGCGTCATCCGGTGCGTGTCGCGACAGAGGTGGACGGCCTTGTCGACGTTGGCATGAACCTGCGAGGGCTTGAGCTGCTCGCTTGATTCACGAAGGCAGATTTCGACGCGGGTGTACTCGAGATCGACCAGCCGCTGGACCGCGTCGCCAAACGAGAGCTGGGGAAAGCATTCCGTCGAAGCCGCGACAAACACTCAATTCACTCCTTTATGCGGCGACAAGGCCGGCTCAACCGGCGATTCACGTCCAGTCCGTTACCACGCCGCTAGCTTAGCCGTGCGGGGCACCTTCTGGCAATGGCTCTGGCGGGGTTCGCGGCCATCGCCGTACAATACATTGTTCCCAACCATTTGCCGACCAATGATGTCTGATTCCGCCGTTCTGCCACCCCTACCGCCCACTCCTCCGCCACGCCGCTTCAGCCTCTGGCGTTGGCTCGGCCGGCTGATTTCGCTGGCCAGCTTTGCGATGTTGCTGGTCATGGTCGTTGCGATCGCCAGCCTGACCGGCCTGCTTTCGCTTTCGGGGGACGATTCGCTGCACGAGCAGTACCATTCGCTCTCCCGGCACGCCACCGACAAGATCGCGGTCATCGCGCTCGAGGGAACGATTCTTGACGGCGACGGCTTTGTGAAGCGGCAGATCGACCACGTCCGAAATGACCCGTCGGTCAAGGCCGTGGTCTTGCGAATTAACTCGCCTGGCGGCACCGTCAACGGCAGCGACTACCTTTACCACCATCTCAAAAAGATGGTGGCGGACCGCAAACTGCCGCTGGTGGTCAGCATGGGGGGCGTCGCCGCGAGCGGGGGCTACTATGTGGCGATGGCGGTGGGGAGCGAGGACAACGTCATCTTCGCCGAACCGACGACCTGGACCGGTTCGATCGGCGTGGTCATTCCGCATTACGACGTGTCGGGGCTGATGGAAAAATGGAGCATTGAGGAGGACTCGATCAAGAGCCACCGCCTGAAACAGATGGGGATGCCCACCCGGCCCATGACCGAGGAGGAGCGGGAGATCTTTCAGGGGCTTGTGAACGATAGTTTCGCGCGCTTCAAGGAGATCGTGAAATCGGGGCGGCCGCAACTCGACGATGCTGCTCTGGAGAAGGTGGCCACCGGCCAGGTATTTACAACTAGCCAGGCGATCGCCAACGGCCTGGTCGACAAGGAGGGTTTTGCCGAGGAGGCGATTGACCGTGCGATTCAGTTGGGGAATCTGAAAAAAGAGAACGTCCGCGCCGTCAAATACAAGCACCTGGGCGGCATCTTTGACATGCTCGACGTTCGCGCCCGCTCCCGCGCCGCGACGCCGATGGGCGAACTCGATATGCTCTTGGACCTGGCTACGCCGCGTGCCTATTACCTTTGCACGTGGCTGCCGGTGGAGTGACAGTTTTCTCGGACCCTCTTTAGTTCGTATCGTCAACACCATTCTGCGGGCGGGTGCTGCGAGGGATTACGCCGAGCTTCGGCGTCGCCCGGATCCGCTACTTGGCTGCGGCTTCCGGCAGGCCAACTTGCACCTCGTCCCCCACGACCCGTACCTCGTAGTGCTGGATTTTCAGCTTCGGGTTGTCTCGCCAGGTGCCGTCGCAGACGCTGAACCGCCAGGCGTGCCAGGGGCAGGTTACGACGCCGTCTCGCACCTCGCCGGCCCCCAGCGACGCGCCCATGTGCGGGCAGAGGTCGTCGATGGCGTGGTACTCTCCCTTTTCGTAGAAGACGGCCACTAGGCGGCCGTTGACGACGAATGTAGCTCCCTGGCCCTCGGGGATCGAGCCGGCCTTGGTAACCGTGACAAACTCCGGCATCTCAATACCGCGCCAGGTCCTTGTCGCCCAGTTCCGGTCGAACCGAGCGAATCACTTCCAGGGCACGCTGGGTCATGAACCGCAGTTCGCTGCCAATCGCGATAAACTGCATCCCCTGCTTCGCGCGGGCTAGGGCCGCCCCCGGGTCCATCGTGTGCATACCGGTGGGCGTGCCGACCTTCTTCCCGGCCGCAACCACGCGGGCGAGCATCGCCTCCATCTCTTCGTCGGTTGCCTCGCGCCCGTCTGGCGAACGCATGTTGGCCCTTAGATCGACCGGTCCGACGAAGATCGCGTCGACGCCGGGAAGGCTGTAGATCTGCTCGGCGTTGGCGACGCCAGTGGGGCTTTCGGTCTGCAAAACGACCAGAATCTCGTCGTTGGCCCGCTTAAAATACTCGCCCGACGAGGTGCCGAAGTTCATGGCGTGCATTCCGCCGCCGAGACTGCGGTTGCCAATCGGCGGATACTTGGCGGCGCGGATCGCGATCTGGGCCTGTTCGACCGTGTCGACCATCGGCACGACAATGCCCCAGGCGCCGCCGTCGAGCACCCGTTTGATGTAATCATGGTTCCCCTTCGGGACGCGCGCCAGCGGGACACAGCCAGCGTCGGCGATGGCGGCAAAAATCGTGGCCGCCTGCGACCAGTCGATCGGCGAGTGCTCCAGGTCGAGCGTCAGCCAATCGAAGCCGCTGCGAGCCAGCACGCGCGTGGCGTACAGGTCGCCCAGCGACAGCCAGGTGCCGAACGTCGGCTTCCCTTCGCGCAACAAGCGCTTCACGGGGTTGGTTTTCATCGGGACTCCAGGGCACTCAAATCACGTATGACAATAAGCTCAGACGGCACGGGTCAATTCCCGTTTTGCCGGGCCGATCACGCCATGCTACCAACGCGCGGGGCGAATGGAAATCGCCAAAACCGGGAGGATGGCCGTTCAGCAACAAAAAGCGCGCGTCGCAGAGAACTTGGCGGGCTGGGAGCCTACGCTCCCCGCGCATGAAGAAGCCGGGCTGGTGGAGAGTACAAACACCAGCCCGGCTTCGAGGCTTTTGACCTTGCTACGGCACACGCGAGTGTGCTTGCTACTTTAGATGTCGTAGTAGAGGCAGAATTCGTAAGGATGCGGACGCAGCCGCATCGCATCGGCTTCCTTCTCTCGCTTGTACTTGATCCAGGTCTCGACCACGTCGGAAGTAAACACATCGCCGCGCAGGAGGAAGGCGTGGTTGCGTTCCAGCGCGTCCAGCGCCTCGTCGAGGCTGCCCGGCGTCTTGGGCACCTCGGCCAGCTCTTCCGGCGAGAGGTCGTAGATGTCCTTGTCGAGCGGGTCGCCCGGATTGATCTTGTTCTGAATCCCGTCGATCACGGCCATGAGCATGGCCGAGAAGGAGAGATACGGATTGCAGCTCGGATCGGGGCAGCGGAATTCGACCCGCTTAGCCTTCGGGCTGGGGCTGTACATAGGAATGCGGCACGAGGCCGAGCGGTTCCGTTGCGAGTAGGCCAGATTCACCGGCGCCTCGTAGCCCGGCACCAACCGCTTGTAGCTGTTGGTCGTGGGGTTGGAGAACGCCAGAATCGAGGGAGCGTGTCGCAACAGGCCGCCGATGGCGTACAGAGCCATCTCGCTCAGGCCAGCGTAACCGCTGCCGGCGAAGAGCGGCTCGCCCTGCTTCCAGAGCGAGATGTGCGTGTGCATCCCGGAGCCGTTGTCGCCGTAGAGCGGTTTGGGCATGAACGTCACCGTCTTGTTGTATTTCTTGGCGACGTTCTTGATGATGTACTTATACATGCACATGTAGTCGGCCATCTTCACGAGCTCCTGGAAGCGGAGATCGATCTCGGATTGACCGGCGGTGGCCACCTCGTGATGCTGGGCCTCGACATCCATGCCGCACTCGACCATCGTCTGCATCATCTCGTTGCGGATGTTCATCAAGGCGTCGGCCGGAGGAACCGGGAAGTAGCCTTCCTTGTGCCGCAGCTTGTAGCCCAGGTTCGGGCCTTCCACGCGGCCGCGGTTCCATTCGCCTTCGATGCTATCGATGTGATAGTACGCCTCGTGCGCTCTGGCATCGAAGCGGATGTCGTCGAAGATGAAGAACTCGGCTTCTGGCCCGATGTAGCAGGTGTCGGCGATACCCGTGCTCTTCAGGTAGTTCACCGCCTTGCGGGCCACGTTACGCGGATCGCGCGTGTAGTCTTCCCGCGTGATCGGATCCTGAATGTTGCAGATCATGCTGATCGTGGGGAGGGTGGTGAACGGATCGATCACCGCCGTCTCCGGCTGCGGCACGAGAATCATGTCGCTCTCGTTGATGGCCTGCCAGCCACGGATGCTGGAGCCGTCGAAGCCCAGGCCGTCTTCAAAAACGTCCTCGTCGAGCTTGCTGACCGGGATGGTGAAGTGCTGCCAGACTCCCGGGAAGTCCATGAATCGCAGATCGACTGCTTTAACGTCCTTTTCTCGGCAAAGAGCCAGTACCTCTTTGGGTTTCACAACTTTCCTCACTAAAAAATCGACCAGAGACCAGAAGGAACGACTGATGCCCCTGAGACCCGCCCCAACGTTCGCAGCCTGAAATGCAAAGTGCCGCGATCAAACCGCCCCTTTAAAGCAAGTCGAGTGCCGACCTCCCTTCCAGGGAGCATCGTATAGCATAAAGCGAAAAACGCAAGGAGCTTACGACGAAGCTCGCGCCATCAAGCCCGCCGTCCGTTGCCTGATTTTCGCGCACGTAACGCACAAAACGAAGGCAAAAATGGACCTACACCCCCGTCTCAGCGTGCCCTGACGACGTAGTTTCCACTAATCCGTTTGATAAGCCGCCGCATCTCTAGCACGCTGAGTGCCGCCAGCACCTGCGGCGTTGGCAGGCCACAGTCGGAGATGACCTGGTCGATGGCCGTGGCGCTGGCACCGATGGCCGCCAGAATCCGTTGCTCAGCATCGTTCAGCAACAGCTCCGCCGGATGGTGGACCACCGAGCCGTCGTCGCGCGGGGCGGGTGCGACCAAGGGGCCAAGTTCCTCCAGCACGTCATCCGCCGTCTCCACAAGCTTCGCCCCGTCTCGGATCAACTGGTGGCAACCGCGCGAGGTGCGGCTGTCGACCGGCCCGGGCACGGCGAACACGTCGCGGCCTTGCTCCATCGCGTGCCGCGCCGTGATGAGAGCGCCGCTTTGCAGGGCTGCCTCGACGACCACCACTCCCAGCGACATTCCGCTGATCAGGCGATTCCGTTGCGGAAACGCTCCGCTTAGCGGTGCCGAGCGTACGGGCGCCTCTCCCACCAGGGCCCCGTGCGAGATGACCTCCTTGGCCAACTCGACATGTTCGGGCGGATAAATGTTGAGCACGCCGCTGCCGAGAACGGCGAGGGTCCGTCCGCCGGCCGACAGGGCACCGCGGTGCGCCGCGGCGTCGATGCCCCGTGCCAAGCCGCTGAGGATGGTCAGGCCGGCGCGGGACAAGCTGGCCGCCAGACGTTCGGCAATCGTGCTGCCATAACGTGTAGCGTGGCGCGAGCCCACGATCGCGATGCCTAACGCGTCGCGCGGTTCAATCGATCCCCGTACGAAGAGCACGCCCGGCGGGTCGGCAATTTCCGCGAGGGCGCGAGGGTATTCGGGGCTTCCCAGCGGGACGATGGTCACGCCGTGCTTGCGGCAGTGCTCCAACTCGGCGGCGACATCGATTTCTTTTCGTGCCCTCAAAACGGCCGTGGCCAGTTTCGCCCCGATGCCCGGCACCGAACGAAGCTCCTGCTCTGTTGCGGCGAAGACGGCGGCAGGCGAACCGAACCGTTCGAGCAGCAGTTGCCGCAATCGCGGGCCGATGCCAGAGACCAGAGACAACCGCAGCACGTGCGTCAGGTCGTCGCCTTCAGCTTCTGTGGTAAACAGGCTGGCCATTCAAGGCCAGATTGTATCCGGCGTCCCGCCCCCGTCCAGGGAGGGAGGGACACGCCGGTTGTGATCCGGGGCGAAACTCTTGAGCTTAGGAATGCTTGCTGAAATACTCGTCGGAGGCGAGGAAGCCGGCCACCACGTCTTCGTTGGTGAGCCGGCCCTGGGCAAACTGGCTTACCCAGAAATTCAGCCCCGACTGGTCGGGCTGGCGGCCGAGGAACGTCTGGTAGTCGGCCGTCACTCGCTGCTCCTCACGCTCCACGCTGGAGGTGAAGCCGAGGGCGACCTGGGCACGCGACTCGCCCGCGGCAAGCTGCGCCAGCCAGAAGGCCTTGCCCGAGGCGTCCGCCGGGCGGCCGAGCAGTTTCTGGTACAGGGCGTCAACCCAGCCGGCGTTTGTGCCGCCTCCCTGGGTCGTGAAGAATTCGTCCGAACCGATGAAGCCGGCTTCGAGCTCTTCGTCGGTAAGCCCCGCCTCCATCTGCTTCGTCCAGAACGCCAGTCCGCCCGCGTCGGGAAGGCGTCCCAGGTACTTCTGGTAGGCCGGGGTGATGACCACGTCCTGGTAGTACTCATCGCTGTGGACGAGGTCGCTGGCGAAGTTGGCTCGCGGCATGTCGACCAGTTGGGCCACGCGTACCGAGAGGCCGGCGGGCGAGGCACCGCCGAACACGTCGTGGAACGCCGCCTCGACGTAGTTCTGCCAGGCGGTCGAGTTGGGCGTCACGGGGGCGACGGGCAGGGGAGACGGTCCCGGGGGTGGGGGTTGCAGGGCCGCCAGGGCCTGAATGCTGCTTTGCGCTTGCTGCTCTATGGCGCCGATCGAACCAAGCGGCGCGAAGCGGGCCGTCAGCCAGGTGATGACGTCGATGTGGGCGTTGTTCTGAAGGACCGTGCTGGCGTTGCTGATGGTCGAGCCCTGGGTCAGCGAGACGACCGTGCCGCCGCCGCCGTTGATCACCGTGTTGGCATTGCCCCCAAACTGCTGGTAGGCAAAGCCGCCGCCGGGCAGGAAGAGGGGTGCTAGCTCCGCGAAGATGAAGCTGCCGGGGCTGCGGGCCGTGAGCAGGTCTCCCGGGCCGGTGAGCGGGGTGCCTCCGCCGAAGATCACGTCCGGCCCCGTGCCGCCAGTCAGGACATCGGGTTGCTCGCCTCCGATGATGATGGCCGAGACGCTCGTGTCGTTCGAGAAGTTGTTGGAAACGGCCGGCGAGCCGTACATGTAGAGGCTTTGCACGTTCTGCATCTGGATCGAATCGCCGCTGCCCAGTGTGCCGACATGGGCCGTGTAGGCGAACCCGGGGGGTGCGGCGGCCGGGTTTTGCTGGGGAGCAACCACCTTGACGCTTCCGCCGCCTACTGCTCCCCCGCTGAGCTGAAGCGTCTGAAAAACGCTCGAGAGGGGCGTTTGGGCGAAGGTGGGGAGGAAGACATCGAAGACGTCCTTGACCGTTGCGGCGCCGTTGACCTGGATGACGCCTGCTCCCATATCGGTGTATTCGACGAACACGCTCGGCAACGCGCCCGGCGCGCCCCGGCTGATCGCGGTATTGTCGATGTTGTACGTCGCGACCATCGAACCGAGCGTATCGGTGCGGGTCGACCCCGCGTCGTTGAGGTTGAGCTCGTGCACGTTGCTGACGCTTAGCGGCCCGACGATGCCGTCGAGTTTGCTGATCAGCTTGTTCGTCGAGTCGCCTACGTCAATCGTGCCGGTGCCTTGCCCTTGAACGCCGACGGAGGTCGAACCGACGATGCTCTGGACGTTGAAGTCGAGCGCGGCGTTGTTGCCCAGCAACACGTGGAGCTGGGCGAGTCCCATGTAGTTGACGGGGGCACCCATGCCCAAGCCGGAAACGCTGGTGGCCGTCAACGTGCCGGAGATACTCGTGGTGTCAGTTCGGTCGTCGAGGTTGAGCGTGTCGTTGCCGCTACCGTTGACGTTGATCGTGCCCTGGACGACGGCCAGGGTGCCCGCGCTGCCGCCGCCCGCGGTGGACGAGACGTTGATCGTGTTCTTGCCCGCGGTCTCGTTGATGTTCATGGTCGTGCCGGCCAACGTCTTCTGCACGTTGATCGTATCGTTGCCCGGACCGCCGAAGACGTTGATGGTCGGCGAATTGATCGACCCATCGAGGTTGACGACCGTGCCGGCGGGCGTGTCGTTATTGTTGAAATCGCCTCGAAGGGTGACGGTGCCCGCGGTGGCCGTCACGGTGCTGGCCGCGTCGATCGAGAGATTGTCGGCGGCCTCGAGCGTGATGGCGCCGCTCGTGGAGGTGAGCGTCGCTCCGGTCAGCAGGAGATCGTCGCCCGGATTGTTCGGGGCGGACTCGGCCACGGTGACCGCGATATTGCCGGTCGTGGTGACGTTCTTGCTGAGCATGAAGGGGCCGCTGGTGACGCTCAACGACGCCAGCGGATTGCCGGCTCCGCCCACATCCCCGTTAAAGATCACGCGGCCAAACGAGCCCGCGGCCAGGCCGCCGGTTGTGTCGATGGTGAGCGAAAACGCCGTGCCGGGTGACTGCACCGTGGAATTGAACGTCACATTCTGGTTGCTGCCGAGCACGTTGAGCACGTCATTCGCGCCCAGTTGCACGGCGCCGTCGTAAGTCTGGCTTCCCGTGGTGTCTACCAGGCCGCCATTCAGCGCCGTAGTACCCGTCACCAACAGCGATCTCAGCGGATGCGTGCCGCCCACCGCACCATCGAAGACGGCCGCGGCATTGATCGTGAGGGCACGGCTGGTCGCATCGCTATCGAGCGTGCTGGCAAAAGTGACCGTCGTGGCGTTGAGCGTGGTATCGGCCGTGAGCGTCACCGCCCCGCCGTAGCTCTGCGTGGTTGTGGTGGTAATCGCTCCGCCGTTCAGGTCGGCGGCTCCGGTCACGGCAAGTGACTTCAAGGCGTTTGTGCCGCCCACGACACCGTCGAACGTGGCGGCGCCGTTGATCGTCAGGGCACGGCTGGTCGCATCGCTATCGAGCGTGCTGGCAAAAGTGACCGTCGTGGCGTTGAGCGTGGTATCGGCCGTGAGCGTCACCGCTCCGCCGTAACTTTGCGTGGTTGTGGTCGTGATCGCTCCGCCGTTGAGGTCGGCTGCTCCGGTCACGGCAAGCGACTTCAAGGCGTTTGTGCCGCCCACGACACCATCGAACGTCGCGCCGCCGTTGATCGTCAGGGTGCGGGCGGTCGCATCGCTATCGAGCGTGCTGGCGAAAGTGACCGTGGTGGCGTTGAGCGTGGTATCGGCCGTGAGCGTGACCGCCCCGCCGTAGCTCTGCGTGGTTGTGGTTGTAATCGCTCCGCCGTTGAGGTCGGCGGCTCCGGTCACGGCAAGCGACTTCAAGGCGTTTGTGCCGCCCACGACACCGTCGAACGTCGCGCCGCCGTTGATCGTCAGGGTGCGGGCGGTCGCATCGCTATCGAGCGTGCTGGCAAACGTAACCGTCGTAGCGTTGAGCGTGGTGTCGGCCGTGAGCGTCACCGCTCCGCCGTAGCTCTGCGTGGTCGTGGTGGTGATCGCTCCGCCGTTGAGGTCGGCGGCTCCGGTCACGGCAAGCGACTTCAAGGCGTTTGTGCCACCCACGGCACCGTCGAATGTGGCGCCGCCGTTGATCGTCAGGGCACGGGGGGTCGCATCGCTGTCGAGCGTGCTGGCGAAAGTGACCGTCGTGGCGTTGAGTGTGGTGTCGGCCGTGAGTGTCACCGCTCCGCCGTAGCTCTGCGTGGTTGTGGTGGTGATCGCTCCGCCGTTGAGGTCGGCGGCTCCGGTCACCGAGAGCGACTTCAAGGCGTTTGTGCCGCCCACGACGCCGTCGAACGTGGCGCCGCCGTTGATCGTCAAGGCACGGGCGGTCGCATCGCTGTCGAGCGTGCTGGCAAACGTAACCGTCGTAGCGTTGAGCGTGGTGTCGGCCGTGAGCGTCACCGCCCCGCCGTAGCTCTGCGTGGTCGTGGTGGTGATCGCTCCGCCGTTGAGGTCGGCTGCTCCGGTCACGGCAAGCGACTTCAAAGCGTTTGTGCCACCCACGACACCGTCGAACGTAGCGGCGCCATTGATCGTCAGGGCACGGGCGGTCGCATCGCTGTCGAGCGTGCTGGCGAAAGTGACCGTCGTGGCGTTGAGCGTGGTGTCGGCCGTGAGCGTCACGGCTCCGCCGTAGCTTTGCGTGGTTGTGGTCGTGATCGCTCCGCCGTTGAGGTCGGCTGCTCCAGTCACGGCAAGCGACTTCAAGGCGTTTGTTCCGCCCACGACACCGTCGAACGTCGCGGCGCCGTTGATCGTCAGGGTGCGGGCGGTCGCGTCACTATCGAGCGTGCTGGCGAAGGTGACCGTCGTGGCGTTGAGCGTGGTGTCGGCCGTGAGCGTCGTGGCTCCGCCGTAACTTTGCGTGGTCGCGGTGGTGATCGCTCCGCCGTTGAGGTCGGCTGCTCCGGTCACGGAAACTGACGTGAGAGCCGTCGTCCCGCCCACCGGGCCATCGAAGGTAGTCGTGCCAGAGGTGCTCACGGTCAAGGTGTTAGCACCGTCGAGCGCGCCGTCAAACGTGATGTCGCCGCCACCGCTGGAGCTCAGCGTCGTGGCACCTGCAAGCATTGTTACCGGGTCGTGATAGAGTTGAGCACCGGTCGTCGCGATGCTGCTTCCGCCCAGATCGATTGTCGCCCCGGTCACGTCGAGGCTCTTCGGCGCGGCGACCGTGCCGACGGCGCCGGACAGCGTGACCACACCTGCGGTACCCGCATTGAGCACGAGTCCCGTGCTGCCCGCCACATCGTCGTCGATCGTGCCCGGCGTGTCGATCGTAATTGCCGCTCCGGCCAGCACGCCTCCGCCGTTGGTGGTGTCGAGCGTTATCGTGGCGGGCGATCCCAGGACCACGCTGTCGTGAATGACGATAGGCGCGCCGGCCGTCACCAGATCGGCGTTGAGCGTGGTGGTGTCTCCCGATCCGTTGATCGTGATGCCGGGAGCCGTAAGTCTCCCGTCGATGATTACTTTCCCCGCACCCCCGGTTTTCTGATCGAACTCGATCGGAGCGGTAAACGTTGTGGCTGCATCTACGGTGATCGTGCCCGTGGCCGTCGCACTCCCCACCGCGATCTTGCTGAACGCGCCGGTGAGTTCGGCCAAGGTGGCGGCAGTCAGGCTCAAGCCGGCTCCGGTACCGTTGACATCGATGTTGTCGGCGTCGTTGGCGGCCTCGAACGAAAGCACGCCGGTGCCGCTCAGCGGCGCCGCCACGGTTAGGTTGCTGGTGACGAACGTCACGTTCGCCGAGCCAAAGTCCTGCGCGGTCGTGATGTCGATGGCCGGAGCATCGATCGTGATCGAGCCGCCGGCCGTGCTGAGCGGCGCACTGATCGTGATCGTCGCGTCGTCGTGCAGCGTGATATTCCCGCCGGTGGCCGCGTTCGTGGAACTGGCCAGGCCGTCGACCGTGGTGATCGTCAGGGCACCGGTGTTCGTGATGTCAACGTCGCCGCTGGTGGTGTTGGCGAACGCCAGGTTCGTGGCGGCCGTCTGCAAATTGATGCCGCTGGCAGACCTCAGGGCGAGGCTGGTGGCCTCAACCGGTCCCGGGACGGGGGTTGTCTGGGAAGAAATCGAGCCGCCAGCGGTAATGCTGGCGCTTGCGAGCGGGACGGGACTGCCGAACGTGCCCCCGCTCAACAACCCGGTCGATACATCGCCGGCCGCGTCGAGCACGGCCGAAGAGTTGGTTCCGGCCAAATTGAGGTTTTCGATGGAGATGTTTCCGACGAGGCCGGCGCCGCTGCCGCTGGCGATCGTCACGCTTAGATTCGCCGGGGCAAAACTGAGTTGAGCACCGGTCGTATCCGTGATATTGCCCGCTTCCGTCCCCGTGGATCCGCTGTTGATCACCACGTTGTCGCCGGCGCTCAGCGCGTTGTCAACATCCTGCCAACTGAGATTCGCCCCGGTGTCGGTTGCGGTAAAAGTGGTGGTTCCGCCTGCCGTATTGGACGAAACATTGACTGTGGCGGCGACGCTCAGCGTCATGTCCCACGCCAGGACGACACGCTCTTCGAGCCCTTGAATGCTGAGCAGATTCCGCCGCTCCAGCGGCCCACAGACGCCCGCGGATTTCTTGCTGCGCGGCGGGAGGGGGCGGTCTGACCGCCTGCGACGTGAACGGCGAAGACCAAAACGGGAAGTCCACTGCAGCATGATTGTTGCACTCCAAGTCCGAAAGGTCCGGGCCAGTCAGGCGCGCACCGCCACCCGCAGCACCACTACCAAGGGCACCGAGTGGGTCGTACCAATCCCCATCCAGAACCGGCGATTTTTTGGCCGCGCGGTGAACCCCACGGATCGGGCGTTCCGAAGCGCAAGCCACGCCCCCCAACGTAGATAGGGGCGTAAGTTCCTGTGTAGTCAGCCGTGCGGGGAAGTCAAGGAAATTGTCAGCGGGGCCGGCAAAAATGCGGGCCGAAGACGATTCGCCAGGGTAGAAGACGCAGGTGTGACCACCTGTAGCAGCGCCAGCCGAATGACTTCCATCTCGGCAGCCGACGCCCAGGACGAGAACGCGAGGCGGATGCCTTGCCAGGCCGTCCTCCGATTTCGTTTCAGTCTCGCAGGGTCACGTGCAAGGGCTCATCGACGGTCATGGCCGCCTTCTGAAGCGAGGAACGGGCGGTGACCACGACTTTATCGCGGCGGACGTCGAGTCGGCCTTTCTCGGCAAAGTAGAACTCGTGCCGCGCCCACCGACCGTCGTTATTGAACGTTCGCACGACCCGGTCGGGCTGCTCTAGGGTCTGAACGCGCGACCACTCGACCTTGGCAATCAGCGGCGGGTACTCCTCCTCGACGACCAGCCTGCATCCGCCGGGCCAGGTCGGCCATTCGGCCACCTGGCCCGAGGGGACTTCTTCGGTTGTGACCTTGAAGCGGGCGTCGGTCGCCCCCGGCACGTGCAGATCGCGTAGCGCCGAGGCATCGGAGTCAAGCTCCGCGATCGACACTTCTCGCGATTTGTCGTCGCCCGAGTGCCCAACCTTGAACCACATCCGGATTTCAGCCTGCTGCGCCTGTTCCGGCCAGGTGGGCGCCTCGCAGCGCAGCACCGGCACCGGGCGCTCGGGCTCAAACGCCAGGTCGTAAAACGGGTACGCGGGCAACGTCGACCCGTCGGCCAGGACGGGCGTCACTTCAATCCAGGCCTCCGTCGGACGCGGACTGAACCTCCTGGCGTCGCCGTTTTGAATCGAGATCGGAAAGGCCCAGCCGCCCCCGACGCGGCGCTCCGGGCGGTGGGCGGCCACGTAGAATTCGCCGGGATTGAAATCGGGATCGATCTCGGTCAAGGAAGGGTTGGCAACGTTTTTGCGGAGCGCCCCGTTGGGCATCGGTTGACCGCCCCGGTCGTAACGCTCGTGAACGAGGCGATCTTGACCGGCCTCTCTCATCAGGGAAAGCACCAGAGACTCCTCACCTTCCAGGTCGACCTGGCTGTTCACGGGAGGCGAGCGTTGAGCCAGCCGGACCTCATAGCGGTTCTTCCGGCCCGGCAGGAGGTCTCGAACCTCGAACGGCTCGCCGAGATGTTGTTCGCGAGCGGCCGCGCCGCCTTCCAGCCGCGCCACCTCGTATTCAGCCAGCCCGATCGCGTCTTGGAGCTTCTTTTCGAGCTGCGCCCAGTTGCTCACGGAGATGTAGTCGCCTTGCAGCCTCTTTTCGACCAGCGTCCGCAGCGATTCATCACCCCCCGTACCACAGTGCAACACCTGGATGCGTACCGGGGCGTCGCGGTTTTGTTCCCGGTCGGCGCGGACGGCTTGGATCACGTCGTCCGGCGTAGCCACCCTGGGAGTGTTAGGGGGAACCTGATCGAGGCCATCCGTGATGACGACCAGACGCCGCGGGCCACGCACCGGACCGCGCTGATAACTGCGCAGCGCCTGGACCATCGACATGTAGAGCGGGGTGTACCCCCACGGCTGCACCTTGCCGCCATCGCCGAGCAAAGCCAAGATTTGAGCCGTCATGGTTCCGTCGAGCAGTCCCAGCGGAATGACTTGCGCCACGTCTTCGCCCGGCGAGACATTGTTGTCTGGACCCCAGGCATCGTTCCACCTACGCGCACGTCGCTCCTGGGTGAGCGTGGCTCGATGGCCGTACAGCCACAGGCCAACACGATATTTCTGCGATTCGGCGAGCCGCTCGACGATCCTCTGCAGCGCGGTGCGGGCCACGTCCATTCTGGTCTGATGCCCTTCGGTTCCGGAATCTTCGCGCATGCTATACGAGCAATCGAGGATGAAGACGACCGAGGCCTGTCTCGATTCTTCCCCTTGGACGGTAACGAACGTCGGACGAGGCGGTGGACGCTGATAGACGACCTTGATGCTCGGCCCCTCCGGGGCGACCACGAACGGGTGGGCCTGATAATGGCCGCGAAACAGCCAGGCGAGCGTCCAGCGAGAAGCGGCGGCGGCGTTGGCTGGCGGGGACTGCTTTGAGTCGACCCTCTGCCGCATGAGCAGCGTCCGGTCCGCCGTACGCTCGCCGTCTTTGGGTATGTCGATCGGGAATCGGGCCGCCAGGCCTTCGACGTCGGCCGTTTTCTCGCCGACCTCAGCCGGCCGCCCGAGTCCGTCCGACGCGGAAAGGGCGGCTGTCCCCACCGGCAAGCGGTCGGGCAAGTTCAATCGCACGGTCTTAACCAACGATCCGTGGCTCAGACGCGGCTGCTCGCTCCCGGATTCGGCGATGACCGGCGTTTTCGCTGATTCGATCAATTCGTTGCAGAGCACCGCAAGCTCGTGCCAACGCTCGGCGTCGGCCGAATCGAAAGCCAGTTTCCGCCCCGCGGCCCGAGCTTCCTCGAAGACGGCGGCGAAATACGGCGCCGCACTCTCGTCGCCGTCGCCGTTACCCCAAAAGTCTTTCAGCCTGCGGTCCGTTTGCCAGACGAGCAGTTCGTTGTTGTCGAACTGCGCGAGGCGGCGGACCGGGTCTTTGTCACGCAAAAGCGGGATGGTGCACAGCGGAGCGATGCGGCGCCACTGACGTTCCAGGTCGCTCAACCCGGCCCTGCGGTCGGCTGCACCTGCCTGGTTGTCGGTTTTGGCGCCCGCAGCCTGCGGCCCGAACCATTGCCTCAGCCGCTCCCGAAGTCGGCCCCCTTCTTTCGCCAGCCGGAGCCAGTCGCGCGGCCCGGCGTCTTTCGTCGTCCGGTCGTCTGCCGGTTCCTTCTCGCCCGACAGCACGAGCGCCGGGTGTTCGTCGCTCGCCAGCCGTTCAAGGTAGGCCGCCAATCCGGCAGTTTGTGGCTCGGCGTTGTCTTGCGGCGCCGGACGCTGAGAAGCTTCGTTCGCGACGTCCCACGTCGCGGCCCGCCGGCTCATTTCGCCCCAGTAGCGGTCTCGCAGTTCGCGCCGACGGCTACCCCATACCAGGGGAGTGCCGAGAAGTAAGGCGATGTCTCGCGGCGATCTTTCGTCCCAGGTCTGCTGTTCGCGCACCCGGTCGGCGAACTGATCGAACTCAGTCCTCAGCCGACTCAGGCCCGCCTCGACGCGGTCGGCGGTGGCAGCAAGAGTTTGCCAATCAAGTGGTTTGCCATCGATGGTTTTGCCGCCGACCAGACGCTCTTTTTTCGATTGTGTCTGTTCGGCGACGAAGTGAGCGAGGTGGTCGTCGAGGACGCCTGTTTGCTCGATTACGCGGGCCGCACCCTGGATCCCAGATAAATCGTGCGTGCCGTCCTGCTGAGGACGACGGCAAAACCATTGAGCCAGATAGGGGAGTTGCGACCAGGCCCGGTCGCGAACACCCCAAACAGCCGCGAGCTTCTCCGCGGTTGTGGCAGCCGTACGGTAGGCGCTTTGTGTTTGCTCGACGCGCTGGTCCGACTTCGCCAGTTCGGCGCCGCCGAGGAAAAGGGCGTCTTCCGACTCTCGCAGCAGGCGATCGGCGTCGGCCACCGCGGCGCGAATCGCGTAGTGGCAGCGGGAGTCGGCCAGGGAGATGGTCTGCTCGCCGAGCTCGCGCAGCGCGAGCACTTCGATCAGTCGCCTGCGCGGCTCGCGCCACAACTCGTCGACTGCTCCGCTGCCGGTCAGGGCAGCGTCGCCGGCCAAGAGGCGTAGCAGGTGTAGCTCGACTGGCTCGGCCTGCTGGGCCGGGCGGCCTACAAAATCGAGCAGCTCATGAACCTTGTCGCGCTCAAGCGGTTGGCGCAGGGCATCTTCACCGCCGGCCACGAGCCACTGCCAGGTTCCGTCCGCCCGCACGAAGTAATCACTCGCCACCTCTGGCGGAAGCGGCTTCGGGGGTTCGTCAGAACCGTCCAGGTGGCGGGCGATGGCCGTTCTCGACGATTCCTGGCGCAAGGGCCAGGGGTGCCATCGTCGAATGGTCGTAAGATTGTGCAGAGGAGGCCCGTCTTGCCCGCGCCGTGCGAGTTCGTCGGCCAACTGCTCCGCCTGGTCGATCTCGGCTTTGGCATTCGCACCGTAGGCCGCGCCGGCCAGCGTCAATTGCTCGCACCGCAACAGGCCCTGCTGAAACTGGTGCCACTCGTGATAGCGGTCAAACCAGACCGGCATAGGGTCTTTCGCCGTCAGCAATCGTTCGTGCTGCGACCAGAGATCGCCGATTCGCTCCCAGAGCGGCTTGACGTCGGCAAAATAGGCGCCGGCCGGCGGCGCGGACTCCGAGCCTGCCGCGGGGCCAGAGACGACGAACACGAGCCGAAAATCGCGATCGTCGGGCAACAAAAGGAGGGGCCTTTGAACGTCAGAGCGGTTGCGGGCGACCCACTCGGTCACCTTGCGCTCGACGAATTGATGCAGCTCCTTCACCGAGATCTCGTCATCTCGATCGGCGTTCGCTGCCGGGTCGCCGGCGAGAGCGCGAGCGACGAAGTATCCAAACGGCGTGCCTTGCAGCTCCGGGGCCGCGTGGGCCACTTCACCCGGCCCGGCTGCGGCAAGCACGGCGACGGATTTTGTGCTCGCGACACTCTTCGAGAGCGCCTCGGCAAACCCGTTGTAGAGCAGGCCGATGTTCCAATTCGCGTCCATGCGGGCGGCATCGAGCATGAGCAGCTTTTTCACGCCCGGCCGCGATTTTTCCAGAGTTTCGATGAGCCGGTCGAGGCGCAGCCAGCGATTGCAGTCGAAAGGCGGCTCTCCCCCCGGCAGGATCAGGCAAGGATAGCCCTCCTCGTCGACGACGCCGTGAGCGCTGAGATAAAGGAGCACAACGTTCTTCCGCGGGCCGCCCGGCGTAGCCCCCTGGAGCCATTCATCAATTTGCTTCAGGGCCGTCTCGCTGCTGTCCCAATGGGTGGCGTCAACCGTCGTCTTGCGGAGATTGCCTCGCCCTCTTGGCAACAGGCCCCCGGCTACCTCAGCCGAAGGAAAGCGGTCGACGTCCTCCTGGGCAAAGGCGTTGGGCGGCAGCGGCGCCGGGTAGTCGGTGATGGCCACGGCCAAGAGCGGAGCAGCCGGGGCGGTGTAGAGCAGGTACCAGACGAAGGCGCCGGCGAGAAGCAAAAGGATGCCGGTCAGGCTGGTTAACGTGATCCGGCGCCGAAATCTCTTTCGTGCGTCGACCGCACTGCGCTTTTCCTGCGGAATTCGTTGCCAGCTAAACTCCGCCGCCGCGGGGACGCCCTCGCGCCCGGTTCCCCGCCAGCTTGCCCGCCGAGGCGAACCTCCTGAGTCAGGTGGCTTCTCGGGGCCTGCACGTTTCGCTGCCATCCGATTCCTCTGCCTTATGTGCGCCCAGCGGCCAATTTAAGGCATGCCCTCGGTCACTCGCAAGCTTGGTTCGGAGGCAGTAGCGTCTTACCCGGACATCGTCGAAGCCGGTGGGCCGTCAAGCCTTCTTCGACGGTTGTCAGGAACTGGCCATGGCGCTGCCGTTGCGCGGCCAAACGGCCCAGCACACGAGGCCGCAAACAAAACCGTTCGCGAGCGAGAGACACCAGATCGCCGGCAAGGCAACCCGCACGCCGCCCAAGACCATGACGAGTGCGTCGCCGGGGTCGAGCATCATTGCCGACGCGCCGGCAAGGCACCCATAAACGAAGTACGTAGCTGCCCCGCCGCTGGCCGGCACCGCGACCGCGATCCAAAAGACCCGAAACGCCCCATGCGACTTGGTGGCGGCGATCACCGCGATCGACGCGAAGAGCATCGCCAGAAACTCGAGTGCCAGGCACGATTGCCAGGCGGGTTCGGCCGCCACAGCCGCGACGGCGGCGGCGATGGCCGCGGTGACGACCAGCAGCAGCCGGATGGAGAATTGAAAGCGGGAAGGCACGCCAGACATGCGGCGCAGTGTAGACGGGCCGGCGCGGCCGGCAAAGGTCAGTCGGCCCGACGAAGTTGGTTGAACGCGCCGTGTTGCGGGTTCTTTCGTAGCCGCAGAGAAGCTCTAGGACCACCCTTGTGCGTGAGCTGGCGGGGGTACCAAAAGCCCGCGAAGTCGATAACCTTCTGCAGGCATTGCGCCGCGGAAATCGCCAACGGACCCAAATTCTGGTAGCGATGCACGTGATGATAGGCCACGTAGTCGTCGAGAACGTTGAGCGGCTGGCGAAAGCACGCAAGCAGACGCTCGTCCTCGCGCCGCACGTAGTAGCGATTGATTCCGTCGCTGCCGCCGTACAAATAGTCAGCTCCCAGCAACCGAGGCTCCCACTCGCGATGAGGCCCGTCGCCCTCGGCCGTCGTCGGCGATTCGACCAGCACGATTCGAGGCCGCCAGCGCCGCCAGTTGGCGCCCGCGATCACCTCGCGTTCGTGTCCCTCGACGTCGATCTTCAGGAAGTCGACCGCCCCCCGAACGTACTTCTCGCAAACGTCCGCCAACGTCGCGACGGCCGCGGTTCGCTCAACGCACCTTCGATTCTGGCCGGCTCGAACCTGCGCCGACAGCGTCGACAGGCCGTCGCATTCCGGGAACTCGTAGAACGTGCGTTCTCCTTCCCGATCGGATAGCGCCAGCCGCAAATTGATGTCGCGCGGCCGCGCCCGCGCCAGCTTATCAAAGACCCCGCCTGGCTCGATGTTGATGCCGCGGAAACCCCGATCGTAGAACAGCTTGGTCACCGAGCCGGCGACTGGGTCGTTGGCGCCGACATCGATGTAAAATCCGTCCGACTGCCCCTTCAACGCGCGATTGAGCAGCACGTCTTCGCCGTTTTGAGCGTAAGAAACCGTCGGCCTGTTCTGGCGATTGCCCCACAGACAGCGTTCGACATATCTCAACGGCGCATCGAGCAGGCGGAAAGCTCGCAAGGGAAAGCCTTTGGGAGGGGAACCTTCGGACCGAGCCGGCGGGAATTAGGCCGAACTGTTAACAGAATTCGCTTGCGGCGCAAAGACGGAAAGCCTCCCAAACAAGACACCTCGACACCTCTCTTCTCCTGGCCCCCTCCCTTGCCGAGATGTCTAGGACTGACGGATTCCGATCAGCGAGGCTCGCGCCGGCCGCCCGGTCTCAGCGGTGGAAGATCTGATAGGTGCTCGCCGGAGTCGCCCGGATAAACGGACCGTAGATCACCGACTCGATCTTGCCGACGTTCGGCGCCCAGGGGTCGTAGATCAGCATGGTGGTTCCTTCGGCGGTGCCGTCGCCCCGCATGCCGGCGATCACCCGCATGTGGCCCGGGCTGCCTGATCCGGCGGCGTAATCCGTTGCGTTCCACAGGGTGTCCATCATCAGCGGTCCGTTCGACCGAACGAGCTCCGCCAGGGCCCGCGGCAGCCAACTCATCGGCGGTCGGATGGTGAAACCGAAGGTTCTCGCGAACAGCGTCGTGTTCGCCGGGTTGTCCCGGTCCGAGTCGTTATAGATGCCACCAGGATTAAAGATTTGGACCCCGGCGGCTTGCGCTTTCGCGATGACCAGCGGCACAGCCAAACCCGTCAGCATGCTGGTCGACGCGGCCCAACACGTGTCGTTAGTCGGCTGGGGCACCAACCGCGACGGCGGTTTGTAGTAGACGAAATCCTCGGTCCCGCGCAGGGCGTTCAGGGTACACGGCCCGACGATGCCGTCGGGCGTCAACCAGTTCTTGCTTTGAAACTGGATCACCGCCTGACGGGTCAACCCACCAAAGATGCCGTCGGGCGTGAGCCGAGGCGACGGAACCAGCTTGGAGTTGAGGAGCTGTTGCACCTGAGTGACGCTCGGGCCACGACTGCCGAGCCGAAGTAGTGTCGTCATGGAAATGCTCCGGATGGATTCGGTCGATCAGGGCGACTCTCCGTCGGAGAGCAACTCGCCGAGAAAATTTTCGTTTCCGGCGAAAAAAAGTTGCGAACATTCCCGGTGAGGGCCGGCGGGACGAGGGCGCGGAGGGCGGCCTACGAGCTTTTCTTAGGCACGATTCGAAACAGAAGGGTAATTGGCGAGGCCCTCATTTGGACCAAAGGAGGTCCTGCCGGTCTTCGGCATGGACGGCGGTCGCCGACTCGCGATCGCCATGCTGCTCGATTTTCAGCGCCGCGCCCTTGCTCTTATTGATGGCCTTGCTCATGCCCACGTCGATGAAGAAGATCAGCCCGTCAAACTTCTGCGTCATCTCCCCTGCTTCTCGCGTGGTGCCGTCGGAAAATGTGGCCTTGCCGGGCTGGTGCCCCATCACCAGGTGCTTAACTCCGAGCGCGGTCGCGTAGCCTCGCAGCCTGGCCTGGCTCTCGGCGGCGGTGTCGCCTTCCCGTTCCCACCAGGGCAAAGGCTTCAGTCGAGCCTCGAGCAGTCCTCTTTTTCCCAGCAGAACGTGGGTGTCAAATCCTTCGGCCTTGACGGAATCCTTGATCTCGCCGTCCAGCGTGGCCAGTGTCAGGCCTTGTGTCGAACCAGCGTGCGCAAAGAACCAGTCGTTGACCTTGACGGCCAGCGGAAGTCCCGCCAGGAATTGGCCGATGCCCAGCTTGTCGGTGCCGGCGGCCACCTTTTCGGGCTTGATCTCTGCCTGTTCCAGTTCCGCCACGAACTGTTCCGCCTTGTCGTCATCGTCCGGATCGGCCAGAAACTCCGCCTCGTGATTGCCCATCGTCACGATCACGCGTCCGCCCGCGGCGGCGGCCTTGCCTTGAAGCGTGCGAAAACACGAGATCACGTCCAGCGAGCGGTCGCCTTTGTCGATCAAGTCGCCAGTGCATATCAGCACGGTAGTTCCTCCGGCCCACTCGATATCTGCAGGCTGGTCGGCCGCTTCCGGAACGAGTTCAACCCGCTTGAGCAAATGAACAAGGCGTTTGTAGTCGCCATGCACGTCCCCTACGGCCACGATGGTCGAGGTCGTCTGCAAGTCGACGATAGCGGGAGATTTCGTCCAATCGCGCGAGGCGGCCAGGGGCTCGCGTCCGCTGCAACGGGCTGCAATCGTGCCGCCGAGCAGGAGGGCTGTGATCACGAGAACCGGCATGAGGCCGGGCCGGACGCGGCGTACACCGTCACACATAGAATCGCCTTTCGTGAAACGGCCTGGCGGCAGGGGGCGAGCCGGTGTTTCCCGGCCCCAAGTCACCGCGACCCATCCTATTGGGTAGATCTTGGTGCGCCAAGCGGGTGAGCGCCCTTGTCGCAGGCCGGCGGTCGCCAAATGTCGCGTGTTGAGGCCTGTGCTGGTAAACTACGTGGCAACTGGCGAACCGGCACTATGGTGCGGTCGTCTCGTCCGGCCCGGGGAAGGTCGCACGTGCAATGCAGCTCGACTCTGAAGTGTTGACTTGAATGACGCAACCGGTGGAGGTCACGGTCTACTACCTGGAAATGAGGGCTCCCTCGCAGCGTCACGTGCCGGCGCCCCGCGGCGGCCTGACCGTGGTTCATGTCCCGTCGCCGGCGGTGTCCTACTACCGCTCCTTGTACGACGCCGTTGGCAAGGACTTCTACTGGCTAAGTCGCCGAAAGATGGCGGACGAGGCGCTTGCCGCCCTCCTCGACGACCCACGCAATGAGATGCACGTTCTGCACGTTGACGGCATACCCGCCGGGTTTGCCGAGCTCGATCGCCGGCAGTCAGACGAGATCGAGTTGGTCCAGTTCGGCCTGACGCGTGATTTCATCGGCCAGGGTCTCGGGAAGTGGTTCTTACAGTGGACCGTCGACCGGTCCTGGAGCTACCGGCCAAAACGGTTCTGGTTACACACCTGCACCCTCGATCACCCGGCTGCCCTGCCCAACTACACCAAAGCCGGGTTCGTCTTGTACAGGCAAGATGTGGTTCGCAGGGAGCTCTGAGGCTGGCTTGCCGTATGACCATCCTCTTCCTGCACGGCTGGCAGTCGGTGCCTGGCGGCGTGAAGCCGACCTGGCTCAAGAACCACGGCCACCAGGTTGTCAACCCGGCGCTGCCTGACGACGACTTCGCCGAGGCCGTTCGCATCGCCCAGGCCGAGTTCGACAAGCATCAGCCACAGGTCGTGGTCGGATCAAGCCGAGGCGGGGCCGTCGCCATGAACATGAAGAGCGGCGACGCGAAGCTCGTCCTGCTTTGTCCGGCCTGGAAGAGGGCCGGCTCGGTGATCCTTCACAGCCGGGCGGACGACGTGGTTGCGTTCGGCGACAGCGAAGAACTGGTCCGAAACAGCGGGCTGCCGTCAGCCTCGCTCATCGTGGTCGGCCGTGACCACAGGCTGGCCGATCCGGAGCCGCTGGCGACGATGCTGGCAGAGTGTGAGCGGGCTTAACGACACCGAACGCTGGCTGTCGTCTTACCCCGGCTCGTCCGCTCGTTGCCTCTTCGACCCGTCGCAAGATTGGTAACCGTCGCAACACACCACCGGCTGGGCTGGATATTTCGGATAAGCAGCGCTCGCAGAGGATAACTCGCAAAGCAGGAACCGCGACCGTGCCGTCCGGATCTCGCGCATGTTCTTGCACGACTCGCACAAGCTCGGTGTCATCGCTTCTGTTCGTGCCATCTAACGGCGATGCGCGTCGAACTCGAACTCCTGAACTCGACACTGCACTACGTCGCTTCTAATCGGGCAGCGGCTTGCCGCGGGTTTCGGGCGCGAACCAGATAAGCAGCATGCCGACGACGTAAATCAGGCTCGTTACGGCGCAGGCCTTCGGATAACTCTTGTCGAACACTTTGTCCATCAGGTAGCCGGTCTGTAGCGAGCCGACCGCCGCCAGGATGCGGCCGAAGTTGTAGCTGAATCCCTGGCCGGTGGCGCGCACGCTCGTGCGAAAGAGCTCTGGCAAATAGAGCGGCAGCCACCCGTAAAACGACGCCGTACACATTCCCGCTACGAACACCGATGCCAGGAACATCGGCCCGAATGAGTCGTTGAGACGAAACAAGACGGCCGCTGACGCCAACGAGCTGAGGCAGAGCAGGAAGTAGGCGATCCGCCGCCCGAACCAGTCGCCCATCAGGGCGGCCACGATGGTGCCGATGATCGCGCCGACGGCCGAAACGATCTGGGTGTAAGCTTTCGCTTGCGGCATGCTGGGGCCGGCAAGTTCGTCGGCCCAGGGGGTCGCCCATTGCAGCGAGCCCCAGGTTCCCAAAAGGGCCACGCCGCTCAGACCGGCGCCCAGCAGCATCCGCCAGACGGTTTGGCCGAGCTGGTGGTCGACCGCTCCCGCCGCTGCCGCACGGCGCATGTAACGGTAGACGGGAAAGAGGTATCCCAGCGTGGCAACGACCAGGCCCACGATCGTCACGATCAGCTTCGATGCGAGAGAGAGCTCCGTATCGGGCGACCAGCAGTAGACGATTGCGAGCGGCCCCAACGCCCCCAGCGCCACCCCGAGCAAGTCGCGGGCGGCCCAGTGCGATGCGCTTCCCCGTCCGCGCTCCTGCAGCCATTTTTCGGATTCAGGGACAAAGATGCGAATCAGCACGGTCAGAGCCGCTGGCGTGGCCCCGATGAGCATTAGCAGCCGCCACCCCGAATGGGCAAAGAGCGCGTCGACCCAGGCGGACGGCATCCCGGTTCCTTCCACGAGCCGCAGGGCCGATTCGACAAAGCTGGAAAGACTCAGCCCCACCAGGGCGATCAGCAAGAAACCGACGTTGGCAGCCGCGCCGATTAGCCCGGCCAGAAAGCCGCGCGAGCGATTCGGCCAGACCTCCATCACCAGCGCGACACCGAGCGACCATTCGCCCCCCATGCCAAGCGAAGCGATGAAGCGGAACAGGGCGACCTGTTCGGCCGACCTGGCCAGGCCGCAGACGCCGCTGAACACCGCGTAGGTGAGCACACTGAGCATCATGGCCCGCACGCGGCCGATGCGATCGCCGAGCCAGCCAAACACGACGCCACCCGTGGCAGCGCCGACAAGAAAGCCGGCCGTAATCACGCCGATCCAGGCGCCGACTTTGTCGTCGCCCCCTAAGAGATCCTGCAAACAGGGGCGGGCGACGAGCGGAAACAGGCCGATTTCCACGCCGTCGAACATCCACCCCAAGAGCGCCGCGGCAAGCGCCATCCAGTGTCCGCGGCCGATCTTCGGGTTGGCGTGGGCGGAACTTGCCATATTGGTGGGGAGGGTCTGCGCGGGCGCCGATCAGGTCGGGCCCGGGTCAGTCGGGTAATTCTTCTTCCGTCGGTTCCGGCAGCCAGAAGCAGGCCAGGCTGCCCACAGCATAAACGAGCAATGCGACGGCCGCCGCGGCGTTGGCCACCTTCACCGAGGGCGTCGAGCCCGGCATGAGGGAGCCCGCGGCGAGTTTGGTCGTCAGCAGCGCCGCCGAAGTGCCGATCATCCGGCCGCCGATGTTAGCCGCAAAACTTTCGCCCGTGCCACGCAGGTGAAGCGGGTAGACGCGCGGCAGATAGTTGCCCCAGAAGCTGAACTGCGCGACCGTCAGCAGCCCGGCGAAGAAGATACCGACCTTGAGCAGGTCGAGGTTGTCCTTAGCTGGGTAAAAGAAAACGAGCGGCACGATGATCAGCCCCGGCAACTGAAAGATGCGCAGTAGCCGCCGTCGGCTGACGATAACAACCGCCAGCACGGCCAGCACGAACCGGCCGACCAGGCCGCCGATTTCCTGCCAGGCCTGAACCGCGCTCACCACCGTTTGCTGTGCGGGCTTCGCCAAGTCGGCCACGCCGGGCAGCCCCGGCACGATTCGGGGTAGATGCTGAATCGCGCCGAACGCCGCGCCGTAGCTGCAGGCGAACATGAGCGTCGTGATCAGAGTTGTGCGGCGGTAGCGCGGCTGGAAAAGCTCAAGAACACTAGGACGTTTCAGCGTGCCGGCCGCCTTTTTCTGTTGCCATTCCGGCGATTCAGGGAGAAAAGGGCGGATGACAATCAGAGGCAACGCCGGAATCACCCCCGAGATGACGGCATACCTCCACGCCTCGTGTCCTCCCTGGATGGCCGGGAACGTTTCGCCGAAGTTGGCGGCGATCGCGTAGGCGCCAGTGACCATCAGGCCACCAACCGAAGAAAACGCTTGCGTAAATCCCAGCACCGACTCACGCTGCCTGGGATTGGGAAAGATCTCGGCCAGCCAGGCGACCGCTGCGACGAACTCGACGCATACACCGATAAAGGTGGTACAGCGGAAGAACAAAAGCATCGGCGCCGAGGTGCTGAACCCGGCGGCTAAGGCCGAAAACGCGTAGAGCAGAATGCTCCAGGTTAGCACCCGACGACGGCCTAGCAGGTCCGTAAGGTAACCACCGAGCAATCCAAAGATTCCGCCAAAGATCGCCGGTACGTAGAACAGCAGACCCACCCAGTTCTCAAACTGTTCCGTGCCGGGTTTGATGTTGGCCAGTTCTAGCAATGCCGGCCGAACGATCAACGGCAGCATGAGCAGCTCGTAGATATCGAAGGCAAAACCGATGGCTGCAATGATGCAGATCAGCCAGTGAACGCCAGAAAGCTTGAGAGGCGCAGACTCGGACGCAGTCATCAATCGTTCCTGGAGGGGCAGTTCAGGCGGGCAGACAACGAGGGCGAACCGTTCGTTGCTCCGACGAGCATAACAAGCCGTCGGCCCGCTGGCTAGCAGCAGACCCAACCGCCCGCGGTTCTGGCGACAGAGGGCGCGCAAAAACGCACCCGCGGACCACGAGGCCCGCGGGTGCGTGTTGACAACGCATCCCCTCAGCGAAGCGCTAAGCCATCACACCGCCCGAAACGGGCCGGTTGGGGTTGGTGTAGTACTGGGGGGTGGAGAGCAGCAGCAACTGCAGGTCGTCCCAGTTGCTCCCGGCCACCAAGGAATTGAAGAACGCATCGTTCCCCTGCTGCGTGTTGCCATAGGGCCCCTCGAGATAAAGGTTTTCCCAGCCGGCACCGGTCAAGAGCGACAAATCGTCGCGGCCCGTTCCCGCCGTCGTGCCCGGAGGTGCCAGCGGAGTGCTGGCCGTGCCGCCAGGCGTCGGGTAGAAGGTGTCGAGCAGATCGTGGGCGGCTTCGGGCGTGGTCAGCAGGTCGCGCACGATGCCGTCGCGGTCGGAGGCCCCGCGAACCGACAGCTCATGAGCCCAGAAGGCGGCCCCGCTGTCGTCGGGGGCACGATTCAGGATGTCCTCGTAAAGGGCGTTGATCCAGCCTTGAGGCGTGTTGCCAGACTTGATGTAGAACTCGTCGGAACCGAAGAAAGCCGCGACGATCGATTTTTCGTCGGCACTTCCGCTGTGCTGACCCGTCGTGCCAGGGCTACCCATTTTCTGCGTCCAGTACTGCAGACCGGAGGCGTCCGGCGCGCGGCCGAGAACGACCTGGTAGACCGTCGTGATATAGTGGATCGCATACTCTGGCGAGTTCATGAATCCTTCGATCGCCTGGAGCTGACCGGCCGCATCGTTATGCTGCTGGACGAAGGCCACCCAGTAAGCGTCGCCCCCACTATCCGGTTCGCGGCCGAGCAATTCTCGATAGAGATTCTGCACGAAGGTTTGCGGCGTGCCGTCGCCCGGCACCCCCTCAAGAAAGCCGACGCCCGTGGTAACCGGCGTGCTGCTGCTGATGGAGGTCGTGGCGGAAGAACTGATTGACGCGCCGCCGTTGAAATTCGTGGCCGAGACGCTGGCAGTGTTCGTCACCGATTGGTCGGCCAGCGAGGAATCCGGCGTGACCACGACGGTGATCGTATCCGTCGCGCCTGCGGCGAGCGTGCCGATGGTCTCGCTGAGCGTACCGCCGTTGTTGGTCACCGTTCCTCCCATTGAATCGGTCGCCGAAACGAACGTCTCGCCCGCCGGCAACGTGTCCAGGAACGTCGTGCCCGTCGCGTCGCCCGTGCCCGTGTTGCCGATTGTAATGGTGTAGGTCAGGTTCTGGCCGACGGTCCCCGTGGCGCTTGCCGACTTGTCGATCGTCAACGTGGGGGCCGCAGTGACCGGCGCAATGTCGGTGCTGGCGGATGCGGTCGTAGGAGTGCCCGTGTTCGTCGTCGTCGTCGTCACGCTCGCCGAGTTGGTGATCGTCGTCCCCCCGGTCGACGAATCGGGCGTGACCACAATCGTGATGGTGTCACTCGCGCCTGCCGCCAGCGCACCGATATCGTCGGTGACCGTGCTGCCGCTCGTGCTAATCGTGCCGCCCGACGTGTCGGTTGCCGAGACAAACGTCACATCGGAGGGCAAGGTATCGGTCATCGTCACCGCGGCGGCACTGGCCGCCCCGGTTCCGTTGGTCACCGTGATGGTATAGGTGAGGTTCTGCCCGACCGTGCCGGACGACGGGCCGGATTTGGAGATCGAGACGTCGGCGGAACTGCTCGTGACGGTCGCGGTGCTTGTGGCGTCGGCGGTGCTCCCGCCTAGATCGGCGACGTGAACCAGGATCGTGTCGGTTCCGGACGCCGCGTAGGTGTGCGTGCCATTGACGCTGAAACCACCGCTGCCGTTGCTTGCCACGGTGCCGGCCGTCGTGGTTCCGTCGCCCCAGTCGATCGAGGCGGTAAAGTCCGACCCGGTCGCGCCAGGATTGGCGTCGGTGAAGCTGGCGACAGCTCCCGAAAACGCGCTGCCCGCCGCCGTCGTCACGGCGGTGCCTGTGGCACTCAGTGTGGCGTCCTCGGCGGTGACCGAAGCCGTCGCGGTGGCCGCGGCCGTACCCGGAGCGTCGTCGGCAAGAATCACGGTGGCGGTGCTTGTCCCTTCCTCGGCATACACATGACTGCCCGTGACGGTAAACGCACCGCCGGTTCCGCTAACCGTTCCCGTGCCCGTTGTACCGTCGCCCCAGTCGATCGTGGCCGTGAAGTCGCTGGCCGGAGCTGTCGGATTGGTCGTGTTGGTGAACGTGGCGACCGTGCCCGTGAACGTGGCTCCCTCTGTGGTGCTGACGGTGGTTGCCGTGCCGGCCACCAGAGTGTCGCCTTCTGCTACGGTGGCCGTGCCCGTGGCGGTCGCCGTTGCGGTGCCCGGCGCGTCGTCCGCCAGAACGACCGAAATGGGATTCGTTCCTTCGTCGGCGTAGAGGTGGCTGCCGCTGACGGTGAGTGCGCCGCCCGTGCCGGTTACCGTGCCCGTATCCGTGGTTCCGTCGCCCCAGTCGATCGTGGCCGTAAAGTCGCTGGCCGGGTTCGTGGGATTGCCCGTGTTGACGAACGTGGCCACCGCACCGGTGAAGGTCGCTCCTTCGGTGGCGATGACTGCCGCCGGTCCGACCGCCGCCAGTGTGTCGCCTTCGGCCACCGTCGCCGTGGTCGTGGCCGTAGCGGTGGCGGTGCCCGGGGAATCGTCGGCCAGAACGACGGTTGCCGTAAACGTGCCCTCGCCAGTGTAAGAATGGGTGCCGCTGACCGTCAGGTCGGCGCCGGCTCCGCCCGTGACGACTCCGGTGTCGGTTGTGCCGTCGCCCCAGTCGATTGTGGCCGTGAAGTCGCTGGCGGGACTTGTCGGGTTGGTCGTGTTGGTAAACGTGGCGACGGTGCCTGTGAACGTGGCGCCCTCGGTCGCGCTAATGGTGGTCGCCGTGCCCGCCGCCAGCGTGTCGCCTTCGGCCACCGTGGCCGTGCCGGTCGCGGTGGCGGTCGCGGTGCCGGGCGCGGTGTCAGCCAGGATGACCGAAATGGGATTTGTCCCTTCGTCGCTGTACAGGTGGCTGCCGCTGACGGTGAGCGTTCCGGCCGTGTTGCTCACGGTGCCGGTGTCCGTTGTGCCGTCGCCCCAGTCGATCGTGGCGGTAAAGTCGCTGGCCGGACTTGTGGGATTGGTCGTGTTGACAAAGGTGGCCACGCTACCGCTGAACGTTGCCCCTTCGGTGGCACTGACCGTGGCCGTCCCCGGCGTCAGCGAGTCGGCGTCGCTGACGGTGGCGGTGCTGGTGGCCGTGGCCGTCGTTGAATCGGCCGCGTCGGTGATCACCACGGAAACGGTGTCGGTCCCTTCGTCGGCATACGTATTGGTGCCGCTGACGGTGAAGCTGGTCGGGCCGCCGCTGATCGTGCCCGCGGCCGCGGTTGTGCCATCACCCCAGTCGATCGTCGCGGTAAAGGGCCCCGCATCGGTGGCTGTGAACGTGGCCACCGTGCCGGTGAAGGCGGTTCCTTCGGCGGGTGCGATCGTCGTTCCGGTCGGGTTCACGGACAACAGTTCCCGCCGCTCAAGCGACTCGAGCTTTGCTTGATAATTGCGTCGGCACCGCTGATTCTTCTCGTCGGACTTCCGGTTCTTTTCCTTCCGGGGCGACCTGCGAAACCATGCCTGCATTACGGTTCTCCCTTTTGTTTGTTGCGAAGGTACGAAGCTGTTTCATCCCGGCGTCGTAGCGGCGCAGGAGCAGACAGAGTGGCGCTGTGGCCCAGGTCCGCCTGTTCTGGTCGTCACCAGACGCCCGGAAGTAAATTCCCTGGCCCGTGGAGGGGCGTTCCGCACACGAACGATGCGCGCGGCAGGAAGTGATGAGTCCGATCGTGGAAAGGAAAGAGCCGGTCGCCTGGCCGGCCTTATTGGTACACAGAGCAGCCGACCTGGCCGTGTGTGCAACCGAGCAACGGGCACGCTCGTTCGCGTGCTTTATCCACCCGCGCCATCGTGGCGAATCGCAGAATGGGTGGACGACGTTGATTTTGAGGGTACCAGGAATGAAAAATCTGGCAAGCTACGTTGCGCAAAAAAACCCTCCGGTCCCAGCGGGCGCCGCCCCTCCGGGATTTCTCCAGTGCATTTTCCCGCCATGAGCTGACCGCCGGCCGCGAGGGAGAATTTCCTGCCCTGCGCGACGAATCAGAGCGACCTCCGGACCGTGGCGCGGAGAACGTCGTCCAGGTTGGTCGTTGACTCGACGCCGAGCCGGATTCCCTTCGCTGGTGTGCGAGCGGTCTTCTTGCGACGTAAGTTCAAACGCCACTTCGCCCTCGAAGCCAAATTGCGCTGTGGCTAAGCAGTCGGCACAAGGCTTGCTAGCACGAGACGGCGAGAACTGTGTCGACGGCGAGATGGACGGACGACATAGCGTTAGCGGACTCGTGCGGAGGTTGTTAAGTCGAGACCGGCTTAACGAGCACGCAAGCCCACGATAGGTGTCTCGCCCGACTTGCGGGCTTCCGACGGGCCGCGTCCGAAAGGAGTTCCTTATTTGGGAACAGGTATGAGCACGCCACTGAAGGTGACGAAAACCAACGCACTGGACGGACGACAGCGCAACCCGCATTCGTGCGAATCGCTGTTCATCGTCGGCATCGGGGCGTCGGCCGGCGGACTGGAATCGCTCGAACAGATGTTCCGCCACATGCCGCCCGATTCCGGAATGGCCTTTGTCGTCATTCAGCACCTTTCGCCCGACTTCAAGAGCTTCATGGACGAATTGCTCTCGCGTCAGACCGATATACCGGTCTGCCGGGCGGAGCACGAGATGACGGTGCAGGCCAACCACATCTATCTCATCCCGCCGCGCAAAGACATGATCATCTCGGGCGGCAAGCTCCTCCTCACCGACAAAGATCCGAAACAGGCGCTGACGCTCCCCATCGACCATTTCTTTCGTTCGTTGGCCCAGGAAGCCGGATCGTGCGCCATGGCCGTGGTCCTTTCCGGCAGCGGCAGCGACGGCTCGCGGGGGATACGCGAGATTCACACCGCAGGCGGCCTGGTGGTCTGTGAAAGCTTAAACACCGCCAAGTTCGACGGCATGCCGATCAGCGCCATCGATACCGGCGTCGTCGATATCGAGCTCCCTCCCGAACAGATTCCGCAGGCGCTGGTCAATCATGTCAAAAACCTGCGCGGCGCGAGTTCGGACGGTTCGTCGACAACCGACCACCAAGGCTTCGCCGAGATTTTCGACCTGCTCAACCACGAGTACGGACTCGACTTTTCGCACTACAAGAGCACGACCGTGGGCAGGAGGATTCAGCGGCGTCTGCCGATCAACAAGATCGACAACCTGAAAGACTACACGGCCCGACTGCGAGACGACGCGGTCGAGTTGAACGCCCTTTACAAGGATCTGCTCATCGGCGTGACTCGGTTCTTTCGCGATCCGGGCGCCTTTGACGAACTGGAGCAGGTCGTCCTTCCGCAGATCCTGGCGAAGGTGCCGCCGGACCAGGAGATCCGCGTGTGGGTGGCGGCATGCGCGACGGGCGAGGAAGCATACAGCGTGGCGATGTTGCTGCACGAGGCCTTGAAGCAGCCGGACGACCGATTAATGCCAAGGTGTTCGCCACCGACGCCCATCGCGGCTCGCTGGAGATCGCCAGCCAGGGCGTTTACGGTGCCGACGCCCTGGCGGACGTGCCCCCGGAGAGGGTCGCCCGCTACTTTCAGCGCAAGGCGAGCGGCTATCACGTGGGCCAGGAGCTGCGGCAGATGATCGTTTTCGCGCCGCACAATCTGCTCAAAGACGCGCCGTTTACCAAGCTCGACCTCGTCACCTGCCGCAACCTGCTCATCTATTTGCAGCCGCTGGCCCAGAAAAAAACGCTGTCGCTGTTCCACTTCGGACTTAAGGTCGGCGGGGTGCTCATGCTGGGCCCAAGCGAAACGCCGGGCGAACTGCTCGATGAATTTGATCCGATCGACGACCACTGGAAGATCTATCGCAAGCGCCGCGACGTGGCCCTTTCGGCCGATGCGCGCCAACCGCTGCGGGCGCCGGAATTGTTGCGCCGCTCGCCGCTCCTGGTGGCCCCGCCGATGCGGACCGTCGCCGACGCAACCCTGGTAGCCGCTTACGACACCCTGCTGGGGCGCTACATGCCGCCCGGCTTCCTCCTCAGCGACCGGCGCGAGCTCTTGCACGTATTCGGAGAAGGGGACAAATTTCTGCGGATCAAGCCGGGCCGCTCCACCTCCGACGTCTTCGACCTGCTGCACGAAGACTTCAAGGCCGCCGTGACGGGGGCGATCCAAAAAGTGCGCAAGGATCTCGTTCCCGTTCACTATTCCGGCATTCGTGCGACGCTCGACGGAAAGGAGAGCGCCTACCAGGTTTCTGCCGAGGCGATCGAAAACCGCCGCAGCAAGACGGTGCAGATCTTCGTCTCGATCGTCGAGCTTTCTGAGCCCTCCGCGGACGATGAGGCGCGCGAGCCCTCCCAGTCGTTGGACCCCGATCCTCGACAGCTTTCGCGTGACCGAATCGAGAACCTGGAATCGGAGTTGCGCTATACGAAAGAGAACCTGCAGGCCACCATCGAGCAGCTCGAGACCAGCAACGAGGAACTGCAGGCCGCCAACGAGGAGTTGATGGCCTCGAACGAAGAACTGCAGAGCACCAACGAAGAACTGCACTCGGTCAACGAAGAGCTGTATACGGTCAACGGCGAATACCAGAAAAAGATCGCGGAGCTGGTCGAGTTGCACGCCGACATCGAAAGCCTGCTGGCTTCGACGGAAGTGGGAACGATCTTCCTCGATCAAGATCTGCGCATCCGCAAGTTCACGCCTTCGATCAGCCGGGCCTTCCAACTGCTGCCCCAGGACGTCGGCCGCCGCATCGACAGTTTTGCGCACACCATGCTGTACGCCGACCTGGTGCAGGAGATCGAGGGGGTGCTGCGGGGAGGCTCGCCCTGCGAGCGGGAAGTGTCCGACCGAGACGGCCGGTGCTACCTGCTCCGCATCTTCCCCTATCAGACGCCACGGGGAATTAACGGCGTCGTGCTCACCCTGGTCGATGTGAGCGCGCTGAAAAAAGCCGAATCGGACCTGGCGGATGCCGTGCGCCGCCGCGACCAGTTTCTGGCCATGCTTTCTCACGAGCTGCGCAACCCCCTTAACGCCGTCGTCAGCGCCGCTGCGCTGCTGGGGCTGCCCGACACGCCGCGGGAGACGATCGCGTATGCCCAGGAGATCATCCGCCGCCAGAGCGAGCACATGGCTCGTTTGCTGGACGAACTGCTCGACGTCTCGCGTATGACGCAGAACAAGATGCAGTTGCGAAAGCGGTCCTTCGATATGCGGCAGATCGTCGACGACGCAATCGCCGCGGTTCAACCGCGCATCGAACAGGGAGGACTTGGCTTTACTTGCCGCATCGCCGACGAGCCCCTCCACGTCAACGGCGATCCGGCCCGGTTGCAGCAGGCGCTAACGAATCTGCTGGACAACGCGATCAAGTATACGCCCGCCGGCGGCCATATCTGGTTGTCGATGCAGGACGACGGCGACCAGGTCGTGGTTCGCGTCAAGGACACGGGAATCGGCATCGAGCCGACGCTGCTGAACGCCGTTTTCGACCTGTTTGTGCAGACGGAGCACACGCTCGACCGCGCTTCGGGGGGCATGGGTGTAGGACTGACGCTCGTCCGGTCCATCGCCCGGCTCCACGACGGCGAGGTGGAGGCCCACAGCGCGGGCATCGGCACCGGGAGCGAGTTCGTGTTGCGGCTGCCTCGCGCTCCCGGTCCTCCCTGGTGCGCGCCGGCCGATCGGAAGTCATCCCCGTCACCCGCGGGAGACGGCAAGCTGGTGGTCATCGTGGAAGACGAAGTCGACAACCGCGAAATGCTCAGGACGCTGCTTGAACTTCACGGCTACCACGTTTATACCGCCGGCACAGGGCAGGAAGGCGTGGAACTGATCGAGCGTCTGCACCCGCTGGCGGCCCTGGTCGACATCGGGCTGCCCGGCATGAACGGCTACGAGGTGGCCGAGCACGTGCGTCGCAACCTCGTCGACGACCACACCTACCTGGTGGCCCTTACGGGTTACGGCCAGCAGAGCGACGTGCAGCAGGCACTCGATCGCGGTTTTGATCGTCACATCGTCAAGCCGCTCACGGTCGAGAAGTTGATCGAGGTGCTGACCCAACGCCCGGCCTGAGATTGGCCTCCGCGGCATTGTGGGTATGCGTCCTTAGTGCCTATCCGAGAATTGGCATTGTGGTGCAGGCTTCTCTGCGTCTTGCGACCCACCTTCTGTGGGCGATGGTCTGCGCCTGCTTCGTTTGTGTCGCCGCGAGGTTGCTCTACCCTCGGCTCGCCTCCGGTGCCGGCGGGCGCCTGGTTCTTAGCATAGCTCAGCGTTTCGTTCGACGGCCCTTACCAGCGCCATCCTTGCGCTTCTGCCCTCGTTTACGAACGGCTGCCCAGAATGGCTGTTCAGATAAACCCTTGCCCTCTTTGATGCTTTGCCGAGAACGGTCGAGCAACGCTTGAAAACGGGGCGAACGGCCTAGCAGGAGACGTTCCAAATCGTCGTCGTCGTGGGGAACCAGCAGTACGGCGGCTGCCTTGCCGTTGCGCGTGATGACTACAGGACCCTCGCTACCGCATTCGTCCAAGTAGGCGCTTAGGCGCGCCTTCACATCTGCCAGAGGGGCGATTCTCATAACTCGTATTCCTCTCCTCCGATGAAAAGCCGATTGCGGTCCTTAAGACCGATCGCCAGTATCTGCACCTCATGGGCGGTTGCATCGACCTCATAGAAAACCCGAACGCGGTTATCGGGACCGCAGCGAAGCTCCCAAGATGACCCAAATGGGGCCGGCTGATCCAGAGGCTTGCGATTCCGAGTCTCTTCGGTTGGTGTATAGGTCAACTGCTCGTTGATGGTCCGCCGAAGGAGCGCGTGGTATTTGGGATCGATGACGTCCAAGTGGCCGATCACTTCGGGCGCAAACGATAACGTAAACTTTAACCGCTTGGCCATTGACCATAATTCTAGTCTATTTTCCTTGGACGTCAACCGAGAACCATTGGGCAGGCGGGATACCCGCCCCACAAATGCCGGTTCTCGGATGGTCTCTTAAATAATCCCGTGTAGCGGCCTACCGGGCGCCGCCAGCGATTCGACGCGGCGCGCGACGTCGGGATCGGCGACCAGCGGAGGCGCGTGATGCGGTTTGAGCCGTGCGTCGATCACGAGTGCCCCGCGACAACCCCAGTGCTTCTGATGCGTGAAGGCGCCGACCCCATCGATGTCGGCGGCTGGGTTGGAACGAGTGAAGGTCACCCAGAGAAAGTTGTTAAGCGTGGCTGCCGTAAAATCGCTTTCGTCGACGACCACCACCAGCGGAAAGCGGTTGATCGCGTGCCGCTCGTCGAGCGCGGCCACAAAGCGGGCAACGGCCTCGTCATGGCCTGAACTGTCGTAAGAAGGACCGGTCAAAACAAGCACCCCCGGCAGAGCGATTCGCGGCTCACGAAAGCCTTCCGGTAGCCACAAATCGGCGGGCAGTTGATGCGGAAGCTCGCGCCGCGGAGGCCCGACGGCGGCAATCACTACTTTCGAGCCTTCGTTCAGCTTACCGCCTGAGTAGTCGAGCGTGTCGATCGTGGTGCAGGTCTGAAAGTGCAGGTCTCGCGTCCAGTCGACTCGCTCGAGCAAATGACGACAGAACGCGGCCACGTCGTGGATGTCGAGATCGGGCCGGTCTTGGTGTGCCACGATCAGGAGGTACTTGGCCAGCGACATTTGTCCCTGCCCCAGAATCGCGTTGGCCTGGGTGAGGATCTCCTGCGGCTGCTTCCGCTCGACGTAAGGCACGTACCGCTCGCTGCCCACCGCCAAAAGCAACGGGTGAACCCCTGCCGCGTCGACGGCGTGCACGGCGCGAACCCCCGGCACAACGCTGGGAATTACGGGTCCGGTCAGCTCATGGATGAACTGGCCAAAGGCCGTGTCCTCCTGCGGCGGCCTCCCCACGACCGTGAACGGCCAGACGGCGCCCGTCCGATGGTAAACCTGCTCGACGATCATCACGGGGAAATCGTGCGCCAGCGAATAGTAACCCAAATGGTCGCCGAAGGGACCTTCGGGCAAGAGGCGCTGCGGATCGACATAGCCCGTCAGACAAAAATCGGCTTCGGCGTGGACGGCCGTCCCGCGCGACGGACTCTCGGAGCTAGGGATGAGCGGTACGCGGCGGCCGCCGAGCACGCCCGCAAAAGCGAGCTCGGGCACGCCTTCCGGCAGCGGCATGACCGCGGCCACCGTGAGAGCGGGCGGTCCGCCGACAAACACACTCACCCGCAGCGGCTCTCCCCGCTCGATGGCCGCGGCATGGTGCACGCCGATACCGCGGTGGATCTGATAGTGTAGGCCCACTTCTCGACCGGCTTGGTAACGATTGCCGGCGAGCTGGATGCGGTACATACCGAGGTTTGACTTCCGCCAGCCGGGAAGCCGGGGATCTTCGGTATAAACCTGCGGCAAGGTAATGAATGGTCCGCCGTCGTCCGGCCATGACTGCACCTGCGGCAAGCTGGCCAGCGGGATCTTGTTGGCCAGCACCGGGCCGGTTTTTACGCGCCGAGGCAGGGCACGCAGGGCGGCGCCGGCCGTCGGGAGCCAATGGGTCGGGCGACGAAGCACTTCGGCCGGATCGACTTTGAGTTGCATCAACCTTCGCACGTCGTCGAGGGTGTCGCGAAACAGGTATCGAACGCGCTCGATCGTGCCGAAGAGATTGCTGACCAGCGGAAAGTTACATCCTTTCGGCCGGGCATAGTACACAGCCGGGCCTCCGGCCCGGCAAACCTGGCGATGGATCTCGGCCGCCTCCAGATGAGGGTCAACCGGTTCCTCGATGCGCACGAGCTGTCCCGTCGCCTCCAGGTCGTCGAGACACGCGCGAAGGGTGCGGTAACCCATTGTCGAGTACGCGGATGGTGCGTGGGGTCAAATGGCGGGAAAGGAGGCGGGCTTCGGCAGGCAAGCCGCGAAGGCAAGGTACGCCGTACTAAAAAACACCACGGAGAGCACGCAGTCGCGGAGGGAACAACGAATTGATTTATTCACAAGAATTAATTTTAATAAGTAGATTATTTATTTGTTCAGTCGCCCCGCAAGGCCGGCAACAAGGGCGTGGCTAGCGCCGCCCGAACGGCCAGCAAGCCCGCGAGCAGGCCAACAACGAGAACGGCCGCCAGCGTCATGCCGAGCGATTGCCAGGGGAGCGACGCGCCGCCCGTCACCAGGTGTGGCCAGACAGCCACCAGGGCGGCGATCATGCCGGCCGCAAGCCCGGCGACCAGGAGCATGCCGTTCTCCAGCAACACCATTCTCGCCAACAGCGCCCGGCGAAAACCCGCTGCCCGCAGCAGGGCCAGTTCGCCCCGCCGCTCGAGCACGTTGCGCAACTGAACCACGGCCAAACCGAACGTGCCCAGCAACAGCCCCAGCCCACCGAGACTTTGGAAGGTCGAAAGATACGTGTTTTGCACGGCCATAAGCTCGGTGAGGCGCTCGCGCGTCGATCGAACGTCGAAACCGAAATCGCCCAGCGTGCGTTCGAGGTCGCTTTCGACTTGGGAAACCTCATCGCCCGGCACGTCGATTAGAAAATAGCGGTAGCCGGTGGTGTCGGGGAAATGTTTTAAGAGCTCCTGTTCGGATATCAGCAAATCGCCCTGGAAGATGCTGTTCTTCAAGAGACCCACCACCTCCAGCGTCAGGCGGCCGCCGCGCCCGTCCGTCAGTTCGTAGGTGGCGCCGAGCGGATTGCCCAATTCGCCACCCAGGTGCAGGCTGTAGGTGGCCGTGGCGGCGTCGAGCACGACCGGCACTCTGCCGGCGTCGAGCGGCTTGTTCAGAAGCAGCCAGGGGTTGGCCGCTTCCTCGGCGCTGGTCGCCGCGCTGGCGGCCCAGGCGAAGCCACCCCGTTCGACGAGAGACGGCGGCACGCCCAGCACCCTCGGCTGTTGCGGCTGATAAAGATTGAGACAGCTCGCATCGTCCCCCGGCTTGACGCGCAACGAAACCACGTCATGTCCGGCCAGCAGCTTTTCGTCGGCCGCCGAAAGCCCTAGGTCCGCACGCCCCTCGGCCGTGTTCAGGCTGCGATAGAGGGGCTGGTCGCTTTCGGCAAACAGGGCGAATCCGCCGCTGCCGCTCGTGCGGCGCGTCACCGCCTCGGGCGGGTCGAGGTGGAAGGCGCTGACCGCGACGATCAAAAAGATGGCCGCGGCAACCAGTCCGATGGTCAGGGTGCTCCGACCCGGATTTCGGGCGCCGTTGCGAATCGCCAGTCTTGCCACGCCTGAACTGCCGGGTACGACGAGGGCGCCCGTCTCGCCCGACCGCAGTCGCGACCAGCCGAGCGATAGAAGGGCCGTCAGCACCAGAGCGCCCGAGCCGAAGAATGCCCCGGCCTGCCCTTCGCCCGACAACCGCAGCGCCAAAATGCCGATCGCCAACGCCGCGACCAGCGAGGTCCATCCCACGACTCGGCTCATCCGCGGGCGCTTTGTTGTGGTCCGGGCCGACTCGCTGGCCTGATTCGCCAGCAGCCGCCGAACTGAGAGTCCGCTCATTCGCCAAAGCGTCCAAACGACGGCCAACGACGATACGATCACGCCGCTGGCGTAGCCGATCACGAAGCTGCGAGTCGTGACGTACAGATGCAAGAAGGGCGTGGTCACCGCGGCCAGCCACCAGCCGGGCGAACGCAAGCCGGCCAGCATCAACCAGGCGTACCCCGCGCCGACCGCCAGGCCCAGCGCCCCGCCGGCCATGGCCACTAGGGTCCCTTCGAGCAGGAGCAGCCCACGCACCTGCCGCAGCGAAAAGCCGGTGGCCAGGAGCGTGCCGACTTCGCTGGCGCGCCTCTCCATTCCCAGACGAAACAAGAGCATAACGAGCATCACCGCCGAGGCGATGATGAAGAAGCTGAAGCCTAGAAAGAGCTGGTTGAAGTCGGTAGTTCCCTGCGCCGCCAACAACCCCTGGCGTTTGACGGGCCGGAAGACGAATCCCAGCGACTGTTTGACTTCGGCCAGCTCGGCTTCCAGCCGATCGGTCAAGACGGACTGCGACAACTCGTCGGCCGGCGGAACGCGGATCGAGGTGCAGTCGCCGAAGCGGCTGGCCCACAACCGTCGACCCGTTTTCAGCGAGACAAAGGCCTTGGGAGTGGCCTTGCGTTCGTCCCAGTAGCGCTCGTCCTCATCGTGCGGAGGCCGGGTGCGCACGCGGCGAGCGTCGTAGGGAAAGGGAGGATCCCAGTTAGCGAGAGATTCCTTGTCGGTCACGCCGCGCAACTCCGGCGTAAAATCGGGATCAGCGGCCGGCCCCGACAGGTCGACGATCGCCTTCAGCGTGAACGAGTGGGTCGTCTCGACGGTCGCTCCGTGAGTGCTCTCCGGCTCAAAGTAAGCCAGCCGTATCGCGTCACCCGGCTTGATCTCGACTCCCTGATTCTTCAGATCGTCCGCCGCCCAGGTATTCAAGAGGATTTCGTTCTCGGCTAGGTCGACGATCTTTTCGCCTTCCGCTGTGGTGAAGGGTCCCAACGGCGGGGCCTCGGTCAGGTCGAGCGCGGCAACGGTCGAATATGGTATTTTGCCGCGATCATCCGGACCGGCCAGGATATAGTTCGCCAGATAGGTGAGGGCGACTTGCGGATGATCGGTCTTGAATGCCTCCAGCGCCGCGCCCTGGGCGGCAGGTTCGATCACCATCCGTTCGCTTGTCAGGTTGAAGTAGCCGCGCTTCGTCTCGCGTAATGCCAGACCGTAGTCGGCCAGCCGGGGGTGGAGCAAGTCGGCCAGGCGAGACTCCGTTTCTTCAAGCGGCAGCTCGAGCGGGTTGCGGCCCGCGGCCAGCACGGCGTTGATACGGCCCGGCTCGTCGAGCGCGGACTGGAGATCGTCCAACCGCAGGTAGCAGTTTCTCGGCACCTGCTGGTTGGGCCGCAGGCCGAAGCGTCCCATTCCCTCGGCCGCGATCACCTCAGCCACCCGCAGCCGCCGGCTGCCGATTAACTCGGCCTTCTTGCCCAGCGGGCTGTCTGGCGGAATGTCGGTCGGCAGCGGCAGCCGAATGACCACGTCGTCCCCCGCCTTGACCGCCAGTTCGTCGGCCAGGGGACGGTTCAGCACGACCTCGCCTTCCTTCAGAGGGTTGGGGAGTTTGAGATTGCCTTCATCGGTGCCGAGCTTCCAGAACCGCTCGTCGCAACCGATCAGGCTCGCCCGGTTGGCCCGCGCGCCGCTGTCGGGCTGGCTTAGGCTTCCCTCCAGCAGAATGGCGGGGAGCGCCACGTCGTAGGTTGCGGCGAAGTCGGGTGAGGCGTTCAGCTCGGTGGCCAGGGCCGCGCTGAACATGCGGTTGCTGACCAACACGTCGTCGATGCGACCAAGCCGGTCGAGCATCAGGTGACGCAGGCTGCCGCGCACCGAGTCGCCAACGAACAGTGCTCCGGCCAGCACGGCCGTGGCCGCGGCGACTCCCAGCGCAACCGCGGCGTTCATACGCCAGTGATAAAGGAGCGTGGAAAAAACGAATCGCCAGGAGGACATATCTACGCTTTGTGAAACCGGTGCATGCGGAGAAAATCGATCGGCTGGGCCGTGTCGCCCTCGATCACCAGGTCGGCCGCGATCTCGCCCAAGACGGGAACGAACTTGAAGCCGTGGCCCGAAAGTCCGGCGACGATGATCACCTGGGGAAAACTGGGGTGGCGGTCGACAACGAAGTTGCGGTCGGGGCTCATGGTGTACATGCAGACCGAGTGGTGACCCACTTCGGCGGTCGTCTGCGGCAGATAATCCGCGGCGAAACCGGTGACACGCCGGCGATCTCCCTCGTCGAGCCCGCGGTCGACTTGAAGCGGATCGACGACCGCCTGACCGCCGGAATGCTCCGCCACTTTGACACCCCGCTCATCGATTTGGGGAATGCCGTAAAAGACGCCCGAGGAGAGCTCGTACAGGAAACACGGGCAGCCGCGCTCGGCGCGGTACGAATCGTCTCTCGTCGCCAGCCAGAAGACGGGCTTGCGCAGCACCTCGAGATGCACCGCGAAATCAGCGAGCAAACCGGCCGCCCACGGGCCGGCAGTGATGACGAGCTTCTCGGCAAACAGGGTTTCGCGGTCGGTCACAACCGCCACGCCCGAGCCTTCGACCTGCCAACTCAGTGCGCCCTGGTCGCAGGCCAACTCGGCGCCGGCGGCCATAGCCTCAGCCACGTGGGCCAGCACGCAGGCCTCGACCTTCAGGTACCCCGCCCGCCGCTCGTAGGCGCAAGCCATGTCCTCGGTTGCTCGAAAGCCCGGCCAGCGGCGCGTGACTTCCGACGCGCTCAACCGCTCGACCTGGAGCCCATGCGTCCGCGCGCTTTCGAGCACGCCGGAAACCACCTCCCCGTCGGTCGGCCCGATCTGGATCAGGCCGACCGGCTCGTAGAGGCGTTCGCCACGGCGCTCCGCCAGATCGTCCCAGAGCTGCCAGGCGCGCAACACGAGCGGCACGTAGTCCGCATGCTCGAAATAGGCCTGGCGAATGATGCGCGTCTGCCCGTGCGAACTACCGCGATCGTGCCCCGGCGGAAAGCGGTCGATCCCCAGGACGCGCTTTCCGCGGCGGGCCAGGTGGCACAGCGCGGCGCTGCCGACGCCTCCCACCCCCAGCACGATCGCATCATAGCGCTTCATGACCTTCCAGTCTCTACCCGCCTCATTCTCAAAGAGTTGACCATTTCCGCCTACCACGAGCAAGGGACAGTTTTCTCTCCCTCTCCCGCCGGGAGAGGGCCGGGGTGAGGGCGGTCGGCCTCACGCAGACGGCAGAATTCCCCGCGCCGAGTTGCACCTTTCGTACAACGCCAGAACGGCCTAGCCCAACGGCCGACCGTTGGTCCAACGGAAGTGGCAGAGATTGGCAGACTTTGGCAGCGGACTTTGGCAGACACTGGCAGAGGTTGGCAGACTTTGGCAGACCCGCACGGGCGGTGATAAACCGATCTTGGCCCTTCTCGGAACACGAAGTGATCTTCCCTAGGCAATCCAGGCGAGATGGGAACCTCCACTTGCCCTTCCTGTCGTCCTTGACCGGCTTGTGGTGATCGCCAGCGCAGGCAGACCGACATTTGGTCGCTCGCCTTTGTTTTCTGCGACTCAGCGATTCCTCCCGCTGCGTCTGCGCAGCGGTGCCCTGGCAACACCGATAGCAAAAGGAAAAATGCAGGCAAGAGCGGTTCGCGGCGCGGATTCTCCCTTCGTCTTCACGACGCACGGGCGGCCGAAGCTCGGGCAGGACTTGTACGCTGCGCTTCAGGCTGGGCCGGACGCGCTGGCGGGTCATTTGGATCAGGCCGAAGGGGCTGGTGCGGAGAATCTTGGTGCGGTCGCGGTCGCGCTTCATCGCGTCGCGCGTTCCACGCTGCGGCGGTGCCGCTCTTTGGGGCTGTCGATGAAGTCGTTGACGATCACGCCCCCCAATCACGCAGCCGCAACTGGCAGGCGATCCCCTCTCCACCAGTCCCACGGCCCATTAAAATGGTTTCTGCTGCAAAGGGAATCTGCGGAGAGCTTTCATGGCATCTGACCAATCGTCGCCAATTTTTTCGGTTTTTGACCTGAGCCCCGCAGAAAAGCTGCAACTCGTGCAGGACCTTTGGGACGACCTTGCGGCGACACCGGACGATGTGCCAATCCACGAATGGCAAAAACAAGAGGTCGCGCGGCGAAAGGCGAACCTCATGAAAAACCCGGCCTCCGGTTTGGATTGGAACGAAGTCAAACGCCGCATTCGGCGACGGCATGGCCACTAAGTTCATCGTCGCGCCCGAGGCCGAAGACGACCTAGCGGCAATTTACGATTGGTTCGAGCAGCAACGCCCGGCCTGGACGAACAGTTTCTCGGCTGTGTTGACGCCTGCTTCGAGAACGTTCGTCGCACCCCGAGTCTCATGCCGTCGCCTTCGAGACATATCGGCGGGCGCTGCTCAGGCGGTTTCCGTACGCGGTAATCTACGAAGTTGCTGCGGACGCCATCACTGTCTATGGCGTTTTTCACACGTCTCGCGATTCAAGCACGTGGCGATTGCGGTTACCTTGAAGCGAGAGCGACCGGCCTCGAGAGCATCGTCGGGCGACCGTCCTGGTCGATTTCTCGTATAACGAAGCGGGTAAGGCGACCCGGCGAGGGTCGCCCCACAAATCCCGCTCCTCCCCGGCACGGAGTGCCGGGGCTATTTTAGCCGGCCGGGAATTTCATCTCCCGGCCGTTGGCGTCGTGGCACTCGATGACGAGATGCTCGGGCGCGGCGGATTCGCTGCCGAAAACCTGCACGGTGATCGAGGAGTCGTCTTCCAGCTTGGAGAGCTCGCGACGTTTCTTGTTGTTGAGATAGGTCGCCACCTCGTCGGCCACGGTCACCGTTACCCGAGCCAGGCCCTCCATCTGGCTGGCGAGGATCAGCTCGCGAACCACCTCGATGGCCATGCTCTCGGCCGTCTTCACGACGCCCGTGCCGCCGCAGCTCGGGCAGGACTTGTAGACGCTGCGCTTCAGGCTGGGCCGGATGCGCTGGCGGGTCATTTCGATCAGGCCGAAGGGGCTGGTGCGGAGAATCTTGGTGCGGGCGCGGTCGCGCTTCATCGCGTCGCGCAGCGCGCGCTCCACGCCGCGGCGGTGCCGCTCTTTGCGCATGTCGATGAAGTCGTTGACGATGACGCCGCCCAGATCGCGCAGCCGCAACTGGCGGGCGATCTCCTTGGCGGCCACGAGGTTGAGCTGATAGGCCGTTTCCTCGGCGTTGTTGTCGGCGCGGAAGTTCCCGCTGTTGACGTCGATCGCCACCAGCGCCTCGGTCTGGTCGATGACGAGACCGCCGCCGTGTTTCAGCGGCACCTCGCGTTTGTGGATGCGGCCGATCTCGTCGTCGAGCCCGTATTTGTGGAACAGCGGCTCCTTGCCCTCGTAGAGCTTCAGGCGGTTGACGTAGCGCGGCATGACGATCTGCAGGAATTCTTTGGCCCGCTCGTAGGCGGTCGGTTCGTCGATGTAGATGGCGTCGACGTCGCCAGTGAAGACGTCGCGGATCGTGCGGATGATCATGTCGCTTTCTTCGTAGATGCCCACCGGTCCGGCGTGCTTCTTGATCCGACGTACGATCACCTTCCACAGCCGCAGCAGGTAGGCCAGGTCGCGCGAGAGCTCCTTTCGCGTGCGGTCGACGCCGGCCGTGCGGACGATGAAACCGAGCCCCTTGGGCGGGTTCAGCTCCAGCATGATCTCGCGCAGCTTGCGGCGGGCCTCGTCGTCTTCGATCTTGCGCGAAACGCCGACGCGCCCCAGGGCCGGCATCAGCACCAGGTAGCGGCCGGGAATGCTGATGTAGGTGGAAAGCGTCGGCCCCTTGGTGCCGATGCCCTCCTTGATGACCTGCACCAGCACCTCGTCGCCGCGGCGAAGAATGTCTTGGATGGGCGGCTTGACGCGGGGGCGCGCGCCGGGCCGCAGGCGGCGGCCACGGCGGCGGGCGGTCTGCGTGCCGGCGCCGCCGTTGGGATCGTCATGGCCGTTGTCGTCGTCGCCCAGGTCGATATCGTGCGGCTGGCCGCCCCCCGCCTCGATGGCGCGGAACGGGTCGTATCCCCCCTGGCGAAAATACTGCGGCTCCACGTCGCTGATGTGCAAGAACCCGTTGCGCCCCACGCCGAAATCGACGAAGGCCGCCTGGATGCTCGGTTCAAGATTGACGACGCGTCCCTTGTAGATGTTACCGACGTAGTTGTCCTGACTGGTGCGCTCGATGTAGAGCTCTTCCAGAACTCCGTCTTCCACGATCGCGATCCGGCATTCTTCCGGCTGCGACACATTGATCAGCATCTCTTGCTTCATTTTCTCGCTTTCTTGATCGGCAAGGCGTAAGAGTACGCCGTGTTTTCGCTCGCAAGGTCGGGCTCATGGAAGCAGCTCCACTTTCGTGCGCGTGAGGTAAAGGCCCTGCTCATCCAGGTCGGTAAGACCAAGCCAGGCCAACAACTCGCGGGGCCGAGTCGTGCCTTGGGGCGTGACTCGCGACGTAAACCGCAGGATGCCGTCGACCAGCTCGATCTCATCGACGAATTCCCAGGGATCGCGGCCCGAAGTGCTGTCGGCCGGGGGATCGTCCGACGGGGGTGGTGTGCCGAGTTGTGGTGCGGCCGTCTCGGCGGCATCTACGGAGGCGGGACGCCTCCGCCACAAACGATCGGCTACCGCCGCGCGGCGCTGTGCCGGCACCTCCAGCTCGAACGTTACCTGCTCGACGCGCGACTTGGGCGCGTCTTCGGGCAGCAGGTCGAGCGATTTGATGGAGAGGCCCGCAGGCAGGCACGCGGCCAGGGCCAGGAGGAGTTGCTCGGCGGTGCGCGGTTGGGCCAGCTCCACGTCCAGCACCTCGTCGGCGCCGATGACGCCCATGGCCAGTGCCGAAGCGAACACCATCCGCGGCTTGGGGTGAAACCCTTCGCTCATCCGCACCGGGATCTGCGCCCGGCGGAAGGTCCGCTCCCAGGCGCGTGCCAGATCGTGGTGCCCAATGAGCCTCAAGTCTCCGCCTTTGCGAAAACGAATGCGTACTCGATGTCGAACCATCGGTTCGTTCTGGCGCGCCACTGCCGTCGTGGCGCGCCGGTCAAACTGAATCTCTTTGCCGCCCGGTAATTCCGCAGCTCCGTTTTTTCCGCGGGCCGGGCCGACGTCCTTTGCAATCCGGTTCATCCCACCATCTCGGGCAGGACCTTCTTCAACTCCTCCTTCAAAAAAGATTTGATGTCTCGCGCGTTTTCCAGCGTCAACACGTGCCTGGCGACCGCCTCGCATTGGCCCATGGTGACGCTCCGGCAAACCTTCTTGATTTCGGGAATGGCGCTGGGCGGAACGCTGAGCTGCCGCAGTCCCAGGCCAAGCAACAACATGGTGTAGATCGAATTGCCGCTCATCTGTCCGCAGAGATTCGCTGGAATTTGTTTCCGGCGCGCCGCATTGACGGCGATTTCGATCAGCTTGATCACGGCAGGGTCGCTGGCCGTGTAAAGGCTGGCCACGTCCTTGTTGCTGCGGTCGACGGCCAGCGTGTATTGGATCAGGTCGTTGGTGCCGATGCTGAGGAAGTCGACCTCGGAGACGAAGTGATCGATCATCATCACCGCCGAAGGGACTTCCACCATCATGCCGACCTTCAAAGCCCGGTTGAACGCGATGCCATGCTCTTCGAGGTCTTCCATCACGTCGGCCAGCACCATCTTGGCCTGACGCAATTCGAGCATCGTGGAAATCAGGGGAAACATGATGCGCACGTCCCCTTGCGTGCTGGCCCGTAAGATGGCCCGAAGCTGAGTGCGGAACATGGGCAGATTGCGCAGTGAAAGACGAATGCTGCGCAAGCCGAGGAACGGGTTTCGTTCTTCGTCGCCCGCGTGATCGAGCAGCTTGTCGGCTCCCAGGTCGAGCGTGCGGATCACCACCGGCCGCGTGCCCATCGCCTCGAGCACGGCCGAATAGGCCCGGTAATGGGCCTCTTCGTCGGGTTCCTCCTCCGCCCCCAGATACAAGAACTCCGTGCGATACAGGCCGATGCCGTCGGCCCCGCGCTCCATGCAGTGCGCCACCTCGTGCGGAAACTCGATGTTGCCCAGGAGCTGAATGCGGACGCCGTCGGCCGTTTCGGCCGGCAGATCGCGCAAACTCTCCAGCCGCGCGGTCATCGTGCGGCGCTCTTCGAGCTCGTGCCGGTAACGGGCGATCGTCTCTTCGTCGGGGTGGAGAATCACCAGCCCTTGGTCGCCGTCGATGATCACCACATCGCCGCCGGAAACGTCGCTCAGGAAGGGGCCGGTGCCCACAACCGCCGGAATCTCCAGGGCCTCGGCGACGATGGCCGTATGGCTGCCCGCCCCGCCGATCTCGGTGACAAACCCGCGCACGAAGCGGCGATCGAGATTGGCCGTTTCGCTGGGCGTGAGGTTGTGGGCCAGCACCAACACGGGCGAGGTGAGGCTGGAGATCTCTTCGCGACGGCGACCGAGCAGGTTGCGCAGCAACCGTTTTTCGATGTCGAAGATGTCGCCGGCCCGCTGGGCCATGTAGCCCGACTCGAGCGATTGAAACACCTTCACGTAACGGCGCAGGGTGCGGCTGATCGCGTATTCGGGCGAATAGTGCCGCTCGCGGATCATCTGCTCCAACTCGTTGCGGAGCCGAGGATCCCGGAGCATCTGCAGGTGGGCTTCGAAGATGGCGCCGTATTCGCTGCCCAACTCGCGGGCGACCGTGTCGCGGTTGCGCTGGATTTCGGCCGTGGCCGCGTCGAACGCCCGGTTGAGGCGGTCGAGCTCGTCCTCCACGGCGTCGCGCGCCAGAAAACGACGAGGAATGCGAAATCCCTCGTTGCCCATAACCAGCGCCTCGCCAATGGCCATGCCCGGCGAGACCGCGATTCCCTGCAACTTCTGCATCTATTCGTGCACGTGTTCGTTCTCGGCGAAGTTCTGCTCAACGAGCTTCGCCAACGCGTCGAGCGCCTGTTCGGCGTCGGGCCCGTCGGCCTCGATCGACAATTGCGTTCCGGCCACGGCCGCCAGCGTCAACAAGGAGAGGATGCTCTTGCCGTCGACGCGTTCGTGGCCCTTGACCAATTCGATCTTGGAAGCGAAACGGGTGGCTGTCTTGACGAACAAGTCGGCCGGCCGCGCGTGCAACCCCTGCGGATTGGTAACGACGACGGTTCGAGTCGATCTCATGCTCATCGTGCCAACGCTCGCCCGGCCGGGCCGCCGACCGCCGTCCGTTCACCCGAACGGAGAGGCCGCCCGCCCGTATCCACAGGGCCCGCTGAAACTCTTTCAGGAGACAAATTGGTTGTTGTCTGCCTCCTCAAGCAACTGAACGATGTCTTCCTTGTTCTTGGCTTGCTTGAGGAATTTGCAGAATGTTTCGTCGCGCAATTGGCGCGACACGTTTTCCAGCGCCCGGAGGTGATCGCCCGGACGGTCTGGAGGTGAAATCAAAAGGAAGAAAAGATGGACTCGCTCTCCGTCGAGGCTGTCGAAGTCGACCCCCTCGGAACTGATGGCCACCGTACCCACCAGCCGATCGATGCTCGGATGCTTGGTATGCGGCACGGCGACGCCGCGGCCGATTCCGGTGCTGCCCAACTCCTCCCGCTTCATGATCGCCTTGACGATGCTGTCGTACTCGCCCTGCGGGATCTTCTTGGCGGCGAGTAGGGCTTGCACCATTTCCCGAATCACGCCCTCTTTGTCGTCCGCCGTCAATTCAGCCCGGATTGCTTCCCGGCTCACGAAGTCGGCAAACTTCATGCAACCTCTCCTTTCTCTATCTCGTCACTCACTCTCGTTGGCAGTCGGCGACGATTTGGTGCCCGCGCGTTTATGATGATCTTGGATTCTTTGCTTATACTTGCGAAGTTGTTGTTCAACCTTGTGAAGGCAGCCGTCGACCGAGGCCATCAACTCTTCGGTTTGCTCGGTGGCGACAAAGTCATGCTTGTGCTCCGCCGAAACTCGCAAGTCGACCGCAGGGGTCTCCTTGTGGTTGAGGTCGACGGTCAGTTCGATGGCCGTGAGCCGATCAAAGAGCCGTGGCAATCGCTCTAGTTTCGCCGAAATCTTGGCCTGCGTGGCCTCACTGAGGTGACCGTGCCGGGTGGAAATGCTAATCTGCACCGAGGAACTCCGTCCAAACCTGTCGCCCCGCTGCGCCCTCGCCCCCATTTGGGCCGCGGCGGAAAGGGCGTATTTTAACGGCAGCGGCAAACCCCGACAAACGGAAAACGTCGGCGGATTTTCCCAAACCGTCGTTCTCGCAGCCGGTTACCGTTCGCCATGCCGCTCTAGTCTACCTTATGTGTAGGGGTCGTTGACAGGGCATTGCGACCCGCTGGTCGCGGCGTCGCGGCGGCGTGCCTTCTCGGCGTCGCCACAGGGAGCCCAGGGTCGTCCACCCTCGTTCTGCCGAACGCGGCCACGGACGGACCGCACTCCTCCGGCCTGTCGGCTATATTGTGGTTTTCTCCCCGCCGTGCAGTCCAGGTCGCCGCGTGCCCGCCAAGTTTCGTCTTGAAATCTACCGCCAGGAGCAACTGGTTCACGCCGACGAAATCAGCCGGCCCGTGGAACTGGGCCGGCAACAAACCCCCAGCGAACCTCTCTTTCAGAGCCAGGCGGGGGAGGGCGTCGACCGGCTGGTCGTCGCCCCGCTCGAAGAGCGTACCGTTTCGCGCCGTCACCTGCTCGTCGAGCCTTTGTCGTTCGATCTCGTGAGGATCACCAACCTTACCAGCAAGGGGACGGTGCAGCTTGAGGACGCCCCGATGGAACCGGGTTCGGCGCGCGAGCTGGGGGTCCCCTATCAGCTCAGCCTGGGAAACTACCGGGTGCGGTTCCTCCCCACACCCTCGACGAGCGTCTCCCCTGCCTCGCCTCCCCCTGCCGTTCCCCCAACCGCCGGTCGGTACTGCGAGTCCGTCTACTTGCCCTCCGTCGACCTGGCGATGCTGGGACCAAACCAGTCGGAATCTTTGATCAAGTGGCTGCAGGAGATCACCATCGTCCTGCAGAGCGCCGCCCATTCTGAGGACTTCTTTCAGCGGGCGGCCCGCGCCGTCGTCGATTTGATCGGCCTCGATACCGGGCGGGTCCTCCTCTTCGAGCGGCAGAGATGGAAGACGATCGCCAGCCATGCCCAGACGAGCACGTTCAGCCCCCCGACGGACCGGGAGCCCAGCCATCGCATGCTCGAGCGGATGCGCACCGAGGAGAAGACGATGACCCGGCAGGGGGCCAGCATGTCGGACGCCCGCGGAAGCCTGATGGACGTGGAGGCCGTTGTGGTCTCGCCTATCGTCGGCCGGGACGGGCACGTCATCGGCGCGCTTTACGGCGACCGGTTCCGCGGAACCAGTCCCACGGCTGCCCCGGAGATTACCAAGGCCGACGTTCTGCTCATGGAGACGCTGGCCTGCGGCGTGGGGGCTGGGCTGGCGCGCCTGGAACAAGAGCGAGCCGCGTTGGAAGCCCAAGTTCGGTTCGAGCAGTTCTTCACCCCGGAACTGGCCCGGCAGCTTACCCTCGATCCGAACCTGCTGGCGGGCCGCGACACCGAAGTGACGCTCCTCTTCTGTGACATCCGCGGCTTCAGCAGCATCTCCGAGCGTCTGGGGGCGGCGGGCACGATGGAATGGATCAACGACGTACTGGGCACGCTCTCGGAGTGCGTTCTCAAGCACCGCGGCGTGCTCGTCGACTACATCGGGGACGAGTTGATCGCCATGTGGGGCGCCCCCGTCGAGCAGCCCGACCACCCGGCGCTGGCTTGCCAGGCGGCCATCGACATCTGGCAGATCCTACCCGAAGTGAGCCGGCGCTGGTTCGACCGGCTGGGGGCCGAAACCCGCGTGGGGATCGGCATCAATACGGGGCTTGCGTGCGTGGGAAACATCGGCAGCCAGCGGAAGTTCAAATACGGCGCGCTGGGCACCACGGTCAATCTTTGCAGCCGCGTGCAGGGCGCGAGCAAATACCTGCAGACCGATATCCTGCTGACCGCGCAGACCCGCTCCCACCTGGGCGACCGCTTCGCCGTGCGTCGGCTCTGCCAGGCACGGGTCGTGAACATCGCCGAACCGGTCACGCTCTTTGAGCTGCGAGCCTCGCCGAGCCCAGACTGGCCCGACCTCTGCCGCCTTTACGAGGAAGCGCTATCTGAGTTCGAGCAGCGGCACTGGGAGAACTGCATGACCTTGCTGCGCGACCTGGCGAACAAATACCCGGACGACGGGCCCTCGCTGGTATTGCTCACGCGGGTCGTGCCGCTGCGCGATCGGCCAGACGAGTGCAGCACGGTCTGGGAGTTACCGGGCAAGTGAGAGGGTATAATTCATCGCGAGGCAGCCGAAAGTTGGCCAACCGCCCTCACCCTAGCCCTCTCCCGGAGGGAGAGGGAATTACCAGGCGAAGTGGGCGAACGCCTTGTTGGCGTCGGCCATGCGGTGGACGTTCTCGCGTTTAGTGACCGCAGCCCCTTCGCGGTTGTAGGCCGCTACCAGTTCGTCGGCCAACTTCTCGTGGGTCGGCCGGCCCTTTTTCTCTCGCACCGCGAGCAGGATCCAACGAATGGCCAGCGACTGCTGGCGGACGCGGTTGACCTGCATGGGCACCTGATAGGCGGCACCGCCGACACGCTTCGACCGGACCTCGACTTCAGGCTTCACGTTTTCCACGGCATGGGTGAAGACCTCGATCGGCTCGGCGTCCTTGACCTTCTCCTTGATGATATCGAGCGCGGAGTAGAACACCCGCTGCGCCGTGGCCTTCTTGCCGTCGTGCATCAGGCAGTTGATGAACTTGCTGGCCAAGAGCGAACCGTACTTCGCATCGGGAACGAGCTTCTCACGACTGGCAGTAATGCGGCCCATACTAAAGAATCGAGCTTTCTTGGGGACAAGTTTTGATTTGTGGGGCGCGAACGAAAATGTTCGCGATTTGGACGGCCGCAGGAAGGCCATCCTCCGACGTTCGTTCGCCTATCAGGCCTTCTTGGCGCCGTAAAGACTGCGGGATTGCTTGCGGCCTTCGACGCCCAGGGTGTCGAGGGCGCCGCGGACGATGTGGTAACGCACGCCCGGCAGGTCGCGGACACGCCCGCCGCGCACCAGCACGATCGAGTGCTCCTGCAGACTGTGCCCTTCGCCCGGAATGTAAACGGTCACTTCCTTGCCGTTGGAGAGTCGCACCCTGGCGATCTTGCGAAGTGCCGAATTCGGCTTTTTGGGCGTCATCGTCTTCACTTGCAGGCAAACGCCCCGTTTTTGCGGGCACTTATCCAACACGGGCGACTTGCTGAACTTGCGCGGCGGCCGCCGGTTTTTCTTTACGAGCTGATTGATCGTGGGCATCGAGCTTTCTCTATCCGTCCAAAGCGGGCCAAGTAGTTAGGCCAACTGCACCAAAGACATTGGAATCCAGTACTTTAGCGGAGCTGCGCCGTCTGTCAAGGGTCATCGGAACGGGCCGAAAGAGGGAATGGGCTGCCAAGGGTGGTCGCCAGCGCGGGCACTACTTTGCCAGCAGCCATTTTACGTAGGAGCTCAGGTGCCGTAGGGCGTCGAGAGACAACCACTGGCGGCTGGCACGCTGCTCGTGGTGATAACACCACGTGCCGCCGTGATGCACGACTTGCCAGCCTGCTCGGGCCAGCCGATTGCAAAAATCCACGTCCTCCAGGTATTTGACGAATCGCTCGTCGAATCCTCCCACGTCGCCAAGCGCCAACCGCCGCAGCATCAGGAAGCACCCAGAGACCCAGTCGCAGGCGAACGTGGAGTCGGGGTTTCGATCGAGATAGAGGTAATCGTTGAGCGCCTTGCGGAACAGCCATGCCAGCCCCAGACGGCGAGCGGCAATCATCGTCAACGTCTGGAAGCGGCGGGCCGGATAGGCATAGCTGCCGTCCGGATGGTAGACGCGGCAGATGCTCACTCCGCACCGGGGCCGGCTGTCCATGAAATCGACCATCTTGCTGAGACACGCCTCAGCAGGATCGAACTCCATGTCGGTGTTCAGAAGCAGCACGTAGCGCGATTTGGAGGCGGCGAGGATTCGGTTCAGGTTCGCGCTGTAACACCGTGGCTGGGCGTTGTAGAGCACCGTGGCCGTGCCGGGCCACGAGAGCGACGCCGCGACGCCGTCGCGCGAGGCGTTGTCGACCAGGATCAGCCGCACGTTCAGGCCAGCCGCCGCCTGGTGCATGGTCTCAAGCAGCGGGAGCAGAAAGTGCTTCTCACCGCTATAGATCACCCCCACGTCCAACTCCGCAACGGCCGTCTCGGCCGAGGCGATTTCATCCCAGCGCTCGCAACATGCGTTTGACATGGCCGCCTCGCTGCCGCTTACGCGGCAAATTGCAACTCGCGGTTGCTGAACCGTCTCGTGCCTCCCGGAGTCACGGTGGCTCCTCGGTCGGCCGACTGATCCGGAAGAAGGTTCCTCATCCCTTTCTTCAAGTGGTCGACGATCACGCTCGCGCGATTGTCCCAGTCGTCGGCCGCGACGGCTTTGCGCCGTCTTACGACCGCGTCCGCCGAACGGGCCTCGCCCGACAAGCTCGCGTCGATCGCCGCCAGCCATTCGCTGCTCGATTTGGCAAAGCGAATGACGCCGGAGTAGTCAGCCAGATCAGGCAGGGGTGCAGAAGCCACCGGCAGACCGGTGGCCAGATATTCCAGCGCTTTAATCGGATGGACGTAGCGGGTCAGCGCGTTGAGGCGGAACGGAACGAGCCCCACGTCAAACCACGCGGCGTGGCGAGCCAGTTCGTCGTAGCCGACGACGCCCAGATAGCGCACATTGGCCAGCTTACGCAAACGATCGAATTCGCGGCTCACCTGCGGTCCGGCGAACACAAACGACCATTGCGGCCGCCGCCTCGCCAGATCGACCAGCAGGTCGAAGTCGACCCAGTCGCCGAGCGTGCCGTAGAACCCCGCGACCGGGGCCGACGTTTTCCAGGCCGGTTGCGCGCCGCGGTCGACGGCGAACGCGGCGGTTTCGACGCCGTTGGGAACAAGCACCACGTCGTGCAGCTGGTCCAACCGCTCCGCCAGGCTCGGCGAGGTGGCAAAGATCAGGTCTGCCCTCCGGACGACGGCCGCTTCCGCCCGCTCGATCCGCTTGCTCGTCGCCCCGCTATGAAAGGCGGCGTAGCGGTCCATGCAATCGTAAACCACGAGGCTGGGCGCCGTCCTCTCCAACAGGATCTCGGCCAGCAGGCTGGGAGTAGTCAGCCAGAGGATCCAAGGCTCGCCGTCGAAATCGAACTGCCGCGAAAGCTGACGCAGCAGCCAACGTCGATTCGCGCGGTCGATCGCACCATAGCCCAGGATCGGAAAGTAACGGGGCCGGATCACCGGCACGGACTCCGGCATATTCCGGGACGGCTTGGCACTTCGCACGATGCGCCGCAGATCGGCCAGACGGGCAGAACGCAGGCCGACAGGCTCGACGTACCGAACGTCGAAATGCCGTGCCAGCCGGGACGCGAGTTGCTGCGGGCGCTGGCGAACGGAACCCCACTCGACAGGCGCAAGATAGAGAATGCGGGTCATAAGCGGCGGGATCATAGCAGACACCCCGCACATTCCCTAAGCCGATTTGTAAGAAACTGCTATTGGGCGAATGGAGGGCAAAGGGTTACGCTGCGCTCGGCCGGCCCGAAAAAACCCACGGGCCGGCAGCACCGTCAGCATGACCACATCGGGTCAATAGGGGACTATAGAATGCCGCTTCGCCCGCTTATCGTTTTCGGCACCCGGCCCGAGGCCATCAAGCTTGTGCCTGTGGTGCAAGCTTGCCGGGACCGGTCGGGCGATATCGAGCCGATCGTCTGCGTCACGGGCCAGCACCGCGAAATGCTCGACCAGGTGACGGAGTATTTCGGGATCGAACCGGACGTCGATCTGGATATCATGCGGCCGAATCAAACCCTCGCCGACCTGACGGCCCGGATGTTGACCGCGATCGACGGCGTCATCGCACAACACCAACCCGATTGCATCGTAGTCCAAGGCGACACGACCACGACCGCGACGACCGGGCTGGCGGCCTTCTACCGACGGATTCCGCTGGTGCACGTCGAGGCGGGACTGCGGACCGGCAACGTCGAGTCGCCGTGGCCCGAAGAGATGAACCGCCGCCTGGTAACGCTCGCCGCCTCGCTGCACTGCGCGCCGACGCTCCAGGCACGTGCCAACCTGCTGCGAGAAAAGGTCCCGGCCGAGGCGATCGTCCTGACGGGCAACACCGTGGTCGACTCGCTCGTCGAGACGGTCCGCCGCGAACGTGGCCGCGAGTCGTTCTGGCGAGAGAAACACGACTACCTCAAGAACCGGCGGATGGTGCTGGTCACGGCCCATCGCCGCGAAAACCTGGGCGAGCCGCTGGCCCGGATCTGCCGGGCCATTCTGATGCTGGCTGCGGAATTTCCCGACGTGGAGTTTGTCTTTCCCATCCACCTCAACCCGCAGGTTCACGGACCCGTATACGGCATGCTGCGTCGCCACGCCGACGAAAACTTGCACTTGCTCGATCCCGTGTCTTATCCCGAGTTCGTATGGCTCATGGACCGCTCGTCGCTGATCATCAGCGATTCGGGCGGCGTGCAAGAGGAGGCACCCTCGCTCGGCAAGCGTTTGCTCGTCACGCGCAGCACGACCGAGCGGCCCGAACTGCTCGAAACCGGGCTGGCGGAGCTCGTGGGGGCCGACGTACGAAGAATCGTCGAACGAGCGGGCGTGCTGCTTTCCGACGAACGGCCGGCCATCACTCGGACCACCGCGACGAGCCCCTACGGAGACGGACGTGCCGCCGGGCGGATCGTCGACGAGATGCTGCGGCGTTTTGTCGCGGCCAACGCCGGGGTGCGGCTGCGGATCGCGGCTTAATGCTGCATCGCCCGTACGGCACGAGGACCGGCAACTTGCGACTGGTTTGCCTGGCCGCGATAATCCCCTTGCAGGCGTGATCGCACCTGGGCCATTTGTCCCGCTCCATTCTAATGAACCGCTTTGTATTGATTGATCGGGACGGGACGATCAACGTCGAGCGCCACTACCTTTCCGATCCGGACCAGGTGGAACTGCTTCCCAACGCGGCCGAAGGGCTGGCGGAACTGAAACGGCTCGGCCTGGGCGTGGTGGTGGTTACAAACCAGTCGGGGGTCGGCCGCGGGATGTTCGACGAAGCGCGGCTGAATGAGATCCACAATCGACTTCGCGACGTGCTGCGTGCCACCGGAGTCGAGCTCGACGGCATCGTTTCCTGCACGCACCATCCCGACGAAGGTTGCGGCTGCCGCAAGCCGCTTCCCGGCCTGGTGGAGGCGGCAGCCCGGCAGCACGGTTTCTCACCCGCCGAGTCGTTCGTCATCGGCGATAAGCGGTGCGACGTCGACTTGGGCCGCGCCGTCGGGGCAACCACCCTGCTGGTACGCACCGGATACGGGGGACGGCACGCCACGGATGCGGCGGTTCAACCCGACTACGTGGTCGACGACCTGCTGCACGCAGCACGGGTCATCGGCGCCTTGGTTTAGCACTCTGGCAGCGGCCGCTCCAGCTTCGAGATCTTCTCGACCCGGCGAGCGTGGCGGCCGCCTTCAAACTCGGTCTTCAGCCAGATCTCGACCATCCGGTCGATCAACTTCTCGCCCAGCATGTCGGCCGAAAGGCAGAGGACGTTGAGGTCGTTGTGGCGCCGGCTCATTTCGGCCGAGAGGTCGTCGTGGCAGGGTGCCGCTCGCACGCCGGGAAACTTGTTGGCGACGATCGACATGCCGATGCCTGTGCCGCAGATCAAGATGCCTCGCTGGACTTCGGCCCGACTGACCTTGCCGCCGACGATGCTGGCCACGTCCGGATAGTCAATGCTCTCGGCGCTGTAGGTGCCGACGTCCTCCACCTCCTGCCCAAGCCGCTTGAGCAGGTCGATCAGCTTCTGCTTGATCGCGAAACCGCGGTGGTCGCTGCCAATTGCAATGCGCATTGCACTTTCTCCAGGGGGGCATAATCCAGCGGCACCGTCTGTCGTCACGGTTTGACCTGCTCCGCCGTCCAAGCCACCCAGCGTTCTACGTCGGGCTTCATCTGTGCAAGGCAACGCTCGTAAAGTTCGGTTGGGCCGCCCACGGGGTCGGGCACGTCGATCCCTTCGTGACTCAAAAGCTTAACTCGCTCGGCCGCGCTTGGCCATTCCGCCAGGATGGCCTGCCGGTGCGACCGCGTCATGGCCAGAATTACGTCGGCGTGCCGCACAAGTTGGTCCGTGAGGGGCTGGCTCTCGTGCGCGGTCAAGTCGATCCCCATCGGCGTCAGCACCTTGACGGCCTCGGTGGCGGCCCGGCCTCCCAACATCGCCGCGATTCCGGCTGACATGACGATCGCACCCCGCTCTTCCAGTTCGCTCGGCTTGCCTCCCAGCCTGGACGCCAGCAGGTGGCGAAACAGGCCCTCTGCCATCGGGCTGCGGCAGGTGTTCCCCGTGCAAACAAAGAGCACGATGACGCTGGCCAGCCGTTTGAGCGTTTGCGGTGAGACAACCCCCACTTCCACGACCTCGAAATCGCGGTCGTGCACCTTGACGACGCTGCAGGGCTGGCCGAATCGGCTGCGTCCGTCGTCTAGAACGAGTTGCAACTCGTCGCCGAAGCGATCGATCATCTGCTGTGCGGTCGCCGCCTGGCTCGGGTCGTCCCGGCCGGCGGTGGCGAGAACGACCGGCCCGGCCAAGAGACGAAGAACCTCCAGCACCGTCTGATGGGCCGGAACTCGCAAGCCGATACGCCCGTCTTGAATCAGCGCCTGCTGCACCTGTTGGTCGAGTTGCCGCAGCAGGCTATCGGGGTGGCGGTCTTCCACGACCATCGTCACCGGTCCCGGCCAGCAACGCCGCGAGAGACGCTGACCCAGAGGGCCCAGATAAGGAGCAAAGTCAAGCGCCTCGTCGGCGCTCTTGATCGCTAGCGTTAAGTCACGGGTTCCGGTCGTTAACTTGCGCAAACGCTCGACTGCCTGCTGGCATAGCGCGCTCGCCGCAAGACAATAAAGCGTTTCCGTAGGCAAGGCCACAAGCTGCCCTTCGGCCAGGGCCTGAACGGTGCGGTGGACGACGTCGCGTGAGTCGTCGGCGCCGCGCAAATCGATCACAACCGGAGGCATCGGGGCGTGAGGACCGGGTGAAGAGACAGGGTCAAAAGCCGTAAGGCGTTACTATAATGGATTTTACGTGCAACGGTCAAGCCCTTGGTCCCGCATCCTCGCGTATCCCGTCCGGGCCGACCGGGGCCCGCGCAAAATCGGCCCCTTAGCCCTAACGACGGAGAAATCGTGACCGCCCGATCACCGCAGATCGTGGGCGTTCGCTCCCATTCCTGACTGCGCGCTCACCTCACCGGTGATCAGGTCATCCTTTCTTTTTTCTTCGCAGCGAGGGTCGGCCTGTATGAGCGGCGCGGGATTTGTTCATTCGGCGACCGGTTCGCCTCGGTCATGTCGCACTCTTATAATGAGGCTGCCCCGGCAACAATCGAAGGACGCGAGCACGATGGAAAACCCGCCGCTTGAGGAACACTTCTACCCCGCACAACCCGATCTCCCGTCGCGCGATCTTCCCTCGCGCGATCTTCCGCCACGCAACCGTCGGCTCCCCAGGTTGCTGTGGATCCTGGCGGTGCTATGCGTCATGCTCGTGCTGCCGCAGCTTGTGGAGAAACTGCAATATGGCTGGACTCGCGGTCAGCTCCGGGCGAAGGCGGACCAGGCCACCGAAGAGCTGGCCAGGCTGGGGAAAGACGCGGAACTCGCGACGCTTTCAGACACATCCAAAGCGTTTCGCCTTGTGGCCCGCCGGATCGAACCCAGCGTGGTCCACATCGACACGGTGCAAGAGGTCCAATTCGGCCGCAACGCGTCGAGCGACGAATGGGGATTTCAGCTACCTCCCAACCGCCGGCGGTTCGAGGCGCAGGGACAGGGATCGGGCGTCGTGGTCGACGCCGAGAACGGCTACGTGTTGACCAACAACCACGTCGTCCAGAGCGCCGTCCGCGTGCAGGTCAATCTGAGCGACGGCCGGACGATCAAGAGCGACGAGATCGATATCGTCGGAGTCGACGTACTGACCGACCTGGCGGTTCTCCGTCTGCACACAAACAACCTCATCGCCGCCACCTGGGGTAACAGCCAAGAATTGGAGGTCGGCGACTGGGTGCTGGCGGTGGGCAACCCCTACGGGCTCGACCGGACAGTCACCTGCGGCATCGTCAGCGCCACGCAGCGGCGAGGCCTCGGGCACGGGGTGTACCAGAGCTTTTTGCAGACCGACGCCGCCGTGAATCCGGGCAACAGCGGCGGTCCGCTCTTGAACATCCGCGGAGAGCTGATCGGCATTACCACGGCCATCGTCGGCGAAGCCTATCAGGGAATCAGTTTCGCCATTCCGAGCGAAGTGGCCAGAGACGTCTACAACAAGCTGAAGGAGCACGGGCACGTGGCCCGGGGTTGGCTGGGCGTGCAGATGGCCGAGATGGACGAGGAGGTGGCGCGGCAACTGAACCTGGGCGGCCAGAAGGGCGCCTTCGTCGGAGGAGTGCTGCCCGGCTCGCCGGCCGAAGCGGCGGGGGTGCAGCCGGGCGATCTGGTGATCGAATGGAACGGCCAAAAGGTGAGCACGAATACCGAGTTGCCGCTGATGGTCGCCTCAACTCAAGTCGGCTCGACCGCGAAGGTGAAGGTTCTGCGCGAGGGCAAGCCGCTCGAGCTGAGCGTGAAAATTACCGAGCGCCCTCAGAACCTGCCCGCGCGGCGGTAAGCTTGCCCCGCAGCTATTCGTGCCGCAGCATCGGAAAGCGGCTTCCCGGATGATATTCCAACCCCAGGTCGGATGGGCTGCGCTTCGTCCCGGTGTCGCGCTTCAGGGCTCCGTTCAATCCGTGCCGGGCCAGCTTGTCGGTGAAGACCCGCGTATCGTTCAGGATCGGCTCCAACTGTCTGGTGAGGCCGTTGATCCGCGTGGCCGCTTCGTTGAGCTGTTGGTAGACGTCCGGGTTGTTCATCAGCATCCCCAGTGAGCCTTCGCTGTTGTTCAAGCCCTCGCTGAAGGTGGAAATGTCGTCCATTACCTTGTCGAGCTTGCTCACCGAGCTTTCGAGGTCGGCTACGAGCCGGTTGCCCCGTTCGCCCAGCGGCCGCGTAAAGCCCTCCAGGTTCGCCAGGTTGCGGTCGACGCCGGCCAGCGCCGTTTTCAGGCCGCCGATCGCCTCGCGGGCGTCGGTGAGCACTTCGGGGAAGTCGGAGATGGAGCGTTTCAGGTTTTCCTTGAGCACGGGATCGCTCAGCAATTCGTCGGTGCTTGCCACGGCGCTCGACATCCGGTCGATGGTCTGTTCCATCTTGTTGACGATGCGGACCACCTGCTCCTCGTTGTTGCCCAGCAGGTCGTTCACCCGGTTGGCGAGCTCGCCGATGTTGTCGCTCGTTTGGGCGATCGAATTCAGCGCCTTGGCGAGGCCGCCTTCGAGGTTGGCGACGATCGCCAGCGGGTCTGGACGCACCTCCCCTGTCAGGGCGGTTTCCCGCCCGCGCTCGCCGTCAGGCGGCACCCCCGGCTCCGGGTTCTCCGCCTTGACCACTTCCAGCACGGCGTCGCCGAGCACTCCCCGGTCGATGCGAAAGGTCTCGTCGTTGCGTATCTTCACGTTTTCGTCGATTTCGACGGTCACGACCGCGCCTTCATTAGGCGCGAAGCCGACGTCCTTCACCTTGCCGATCCGAATGCCGAACTTGCGCACCGGGGTATCCTGCGAAACCCCCGGCGCTTCGTCAAAGTACACGTAAAGTGGATACGTGCCGTGCAGTAGGGTGGGAGCGCCGCCAATCATCAGCACGAGAATGATGGTGACGATGATCGTGGCCAGCGCCACCACCCCCACCCGGAATCGCATCACGCGTTCGTCCATGGCATCCTACCTGCTGTTGAATTCCTGCATCTCCATCAGCCGCTCTCCTGCTTGCCCCTTGACGAACTGGGTCACGCGCGGATCGTCGGCTTCGTCCAGCTCATGCGGAGAGCCGTCGAAGATGATCTGTCGCTCTCCCTTCCGCAGACGGCTCAGGGGGAAGAGCATGACGACGCGATCCGCAACCTTGTGCGCGGTCGTCATGTCGTGCGTCACCACCACGCTCGTCACCGGGTTTCTCTCGCGCGTCCGCACGATCAGCTCGTTGATCACGTCGCTCATGATCGGGTCGAGCCCCGTCGTCGGTTCGTCGTAGAGGATAATTTCGGGATTCATCACCAGCGCGCGGGCCAGTCCGACGCGCTTGCGCATGCCGCCCGACAACTCGGCCGGCTTTTTGTTCATCACGGTATCGGGCAGACCGACCTCTGCCAGCCGCTGGGCAACCGTCTCGCGGATCTCCTCGTCCAGCTTCTCCGTGTGTTGCCGTAGCGGAAACGCGACGTTCTGGGCGACGGTCATGCTGTCGAACAGGGCGGCCTGTTGAAACACGAATCCGTAGCGAATCCGCTGGTGATTCAACTCGCGTTCGTCGAGTGAAGCCAGGTCTCGACCGTCGAAGGCGACCGTCCCCTTCGTGGGCGGCACCAGGCCGATCAAGGTCTTCAAAAGCACGGTCTTGCCGCAGCCGCTCTCGCCGATGACGGCCAGCGTCTGGCCACGGGGCACTTGCAGGGCGATCTCGCGGAGCACGGGCTGCCGTCCGAAATTGACGCACAAGTCGCGCGTTTCCAAGAGGGGCGGCGGTGGCGGTTCTTTCCTGGCCATGATGAGCTACACCGGCGGCGATCGGGTGCGTCAAACCAGATGCGCTCCCTCGGGCCAGAGGTAGTAATAGATCGTATTCAGCACGATGCCCAAAAGCAGGTCGAGCACCAGAATCATGACGAAGGAGACCACGAAGGCGCTGGTGGCTGCCCGTCCGACTCCCTCGGCGCCCGGATCGCAATGGAAGCCGCGGTGACAGCTTACCAAGGCGATCGCCGCTCCGAAGAACAGGCTTTTGAAGGCGCCTTCAAGGAGGTCGAAGACTTTAACCACCATTTTTGAGTTCTCGAAGTAATGGTGCGAATCGATCCCCAGCCGTTCGATGCTATAGACGGCGCCGCCGATAACCCCCATGAAATCGGCCATGATGGTTAGTGTGGGAATCAAGAGCAGGCAACCGAGAAAACGAGGCACAACCAGGTAGTGAATCGGGTTGGCCCCCATGCTGGCCAGCGCGTCAATCTGTTCGGTGACGCGCATCGTGCCCAACTCGGCGGCCATGGCGCTGCCGACCCGCCCGGCCAGCATCGTGGCCGCCAGCACTGGACCAAGCTCGCGCAGCAACGAGACGTTGATCACGGCCCCCAACCTTGTTTCCAGGCGAAAGAAACGAAACTGGGCGTAGCTCTGTTCCGCCAGGACCATGCCGATGAACGTTCCGGTCAGGGCCACGACCGGTAGGCTACGCACCCCGATTTGATAAAAGCTGGGAAGAAGCGTTCCCTTCCTGGGCCGGCGGGTCGAGAGCCAACGGATGGTGCGCAGGCCGAACAGTGCGATATCTCCCAGGCCGATCAGTTGGTCGAGCACCAGGGCGCCCAGCGCAGAAATCCACCCTACCGGCCCGGCCAGAATTCGCGGCAGGCCTGCGATGTCGCCCGGGAGTTGATTGGCGCCGCTCGACATTCCCAATACTCACCCGTGTTGAGGTTTGAAAGGACCCCGCCTTATCGGCGGGCGGATCATAGCGTTTATCCCTTATCGTCCGATAAATCGTACCGCGTGAGAAAAGTTTGCCGACAACGCCGAGCCGGAAAACAAAGGGAACTGGCGAAGCCCAGTGGCACACCGCGGACGCCCGGAATCAATGCCCGTCTCTCCCGCATCGCCTGCGCAGGACATAGGCAGGCTCCTTGCAGCCTGAGTCCCCCGGAAGAAATTCTTCAACCGCCAAAAACGACGCAAGTTGTTATATGTAAATACTTTATGAATATTTTACTAGCCCGACGACGACCTGACTTCACTCTCGGCACGGATGTTGACTAAGGGGCTGCAGACGTGGCGTAAGAGACGCCACCTCGCATTGCAGCAACCCCTCAACGTGAGTCAGGAATGAAGCAAGCCAGACGCCTTTTGGCAGCCCTCTTGGTTCTCAGCTCCGTCGCCCAGGCCGAGGGGGCCTCGCCCAAGCGGCGTGCGTACGTGTCCGGGGGGTGGAACGTTCTCGAGACGGAGAATTTCCGGTTTTGCTCGCGGGGCCGGCTGGAGCTCAGCGATGCGCTGCTCGAATCAACCGAGCAGATGCGAGCCTCGCTCGCCGACATGTGGCTGGGCGAAGAGAGGCCGCAAGACGCTTGGCAGCCGAAGTGTGACATTATCCTGCATTCGACGAGTCGAGACTATCTCCGAGCCGTCCCTGGCGGCGACCAGACCGTCGGATCGAGCCTGATCAACACCGACAAGGGCCGGGTGGTGGGCCGGCGAATCGACATTCGGGCCGACCGGTCGGGCTGGCTGAGAGCGGCCCTGGGGCACGAAATGACCCATGTGGTCTTGGCCGACCGCTTTTCGGACGGCGCTCTGCCGGCCTGGGCCGATGAAGGGATGGCCGTTCTCGCCGACCCGAATGCCAAGCAAGATGCCCATTCCCGCGACCTGCACGTCGCGCGATCACGACGCTCCACATTCCGGCTTGTCGAACTCTTTGCCCTCAACGGCTACCCGTCGCCCGAACGGCAGGCGGCCTTTTATGGCCAGAGCGCCAGCCTGGTGCGATTCCTCGTGGCCCGAGGAACGCCGGCGCAGTTTGTCGACTTCATGCGTGCGGCCGGCCGCAACGGGTACGAGGTTGCGGTTCGCGAGGTATACGGGATGCAGGGAGTGCGCGACCTGGAGCACCGTTGGTTGCAGGAAGTAAGTGTCGCCGGCGCGCTGGCGGAGAACGCAACAAGTGACGGGTAGGTGTTGCCCGACTGAACCCTCGCACGCCCGCGGCTCCGCTGCACCGATCCGGACCGCTCACTGCTTTGGCGCCTTCTTTCCCTTGAGCTGGTAGACATACGCCAGCACTTCGGCCACCGCGGCGTACATCTGCGCGGGAATCGGTTGGTTGATCTCGACCTCTTTGTAAAGAAGCTGGGCTAGCGGCTTTTTCTCGACGATCGGCACCCCGTTCTCCAACGCCAGACGGCGAATCCGGGCCGCCAGCAAGCCGGCCCCCTTCGCCACCACCACGGGAGCGGCCATCTTGTCGTGATCGTACTGGATCGCGATGGCCAACTCGGTCGGATTCGTGATCACGACGTCGGCCTTAGGTACGGTCGAGCTCATACGGTTGAGCACGAGCTGGCGCTGCGCCGCCCGGCGTCGGGCAATGATCTGCGGGTCGCCTTGCAGATTCTTGAGTTCCTCGCGTACCTCCTGGTTCGTCATCCGCAGATCCTGCTCCTGCCGCCACCACTGGTAGCCGTAGTCCAGCACCGCCAGCACCAGCAGGGAGAAGGCGATCTTGATGCCGGTCCAAACGACCGACTCGCCAAGAAAGAACGCGATCTGCGCTACATCAAGGCCCACGAGGGCCACGGCGTCGTCGATCTTGCCGACCAGGCAGAAATAGGCAACCGTGCCGACGACGACCACCTTCAAAATGCCAAACACCAGCCGGACGACGCTCGGGATCGCAAAGATCCGCGTGAAACCCGCCAGCGGGTCGATACGGCTCAAGTCGGGGATAAGCTTTTCAGGCAGAAACAACAAGCCGACCTGGGCCAGGTTTATGAATACGGCCACGGCCAGCATCGCCAGCAAGAGGGGCAGCAGGGCCGGGGCCAGCCCCAGCATGATGCCGGCGAATTCGTGGCTGACGGTCGCCACGTCGGTTTCCAGCCAGGCATCGCCTCCCAGGTACCGCTGGGTGATCAACCCCATTGCCGTGACGACCGATCCTCCCAGCCAGAGCAGCGCGACCATCGAGCCCAGCAGTAGCGCGGCCGAGCCTAGATCCTGGCTGCGCGCCACCTGTCCGTGTTCGCGGGCCTGCTGCCGGCGGTACTGGGTTGGCTCTTGCGACTTTTCGCCGTTCTGTTCAGGCATAGATCGGGCAAAGAATTAGCCGACGACAGCTTGCGTTTGGTTGGTGCCCTTTATCCGTCGGATGGCAACCCAAGCCCCAAGGCCCAAGCCTTCAGCGCCGGCTCGATCTCGCCCTCCAGCAGCCAGCCCATGCCCGCCAGCGACGCCGCGAGAATTCCGAAGGTGGCCAGGGCGTTCAGACCGAAGCCGAGTGCCATCACGTTCAATTGCGGCAGGGTGCGGCTGACGATGCCCAATGCCAAGGATGCCAGGAGTAGTGCGGCCGTGGCCGGCGCCGCCACGCGAATGCCCAGCGAAAAGCTCTGCACCAGCAGCGCCAAGGTCGCGTCGGTGAGGGAGACCGACAGGCCCACGCTCCCTGGCGGGATGGCGGCGAAAGAGTCTAGAAAGCCCGCCATCACGAGCCGGTGGCCACCCGAAAGCAAGAAAATGGCCAAGGCCACCATATAGAGCAGTTGCGACAGGAGCGGCACGTTGGCGTCAAATCCGGGGTTGTACAGATCGGCCAGCGTCATTCCGCTCATCTGACCCACAATCTGTCCGGCCAACTGCACACCCGAAAACAAAAGCACGATGGCCGAGCCAAGCAGGAACCCGACGAACAACTCGGTTCCGATCGCCGGGATGTAACCGGCCAGCGCCGTGGGAGGGGTCAGCGGGACGTGAATCTGGCTCGGATAGATCAAGACGGCGAGAGCCAGCGCCAGAAACACTCTCACCTGGTTGGGAATTTCGCTGCTACCGAAAGGCGGGCCGGCGAGAACGAGTCCGCTCGTGCGCATAAGCACAAGCAGGAAGATGAACAGGTGATGCTGCGTGAAATCGAGCATTTTAGAGTGGGAGAGGGAGAGGGAGAGGGAGAGGGGGGGCAAGGCACGCAGGTCGCCGGAACTCGCAGCTCTCTCGAACGCGCGGTTCGATCATGAATCCGATGCCTGCCGCGCGGCACCCCGTCTACAACGTCTCTGGAATGTTGCCAATCACGTCTTGAACGTATTGAATCATCTGGTTCAAGAGCCACGGCAGGCTAAAGGCCAGCACGAAGACCATTGCCACGATCCTCGGCACGAAGGAAACGGTCTGCTCCTGGATTTGGGTAAGCGCCTGCAGCAACCCGACGACCAGCCCGACCAGCAGCCCGGCCAACAACACGGGCGCGCTGACAAGCAGCGCCATCAGAATCGCCTCCCGACCCAGATCGATGGCGTCCGTGACATCCATGGCCGACTTCTCTAGTCATCCCGGTTAACCGCGTCAATGTCAGTTGCCCGCCGGGATGGTGAGTCGGGGTGGCAATGGAAAGCCGTCGCCCCTGCCCCGCACGCCCGGGGGCTGGTCGGTCGGAACGCGCTTTGTGCAAGGCGCGTTCGGCAGGTTTGCCAGAATTTGCGCTTGGTCTCAAAAAAATTTCCCCGCAACAGCCTGTCAGGAATGGTCTTGGGAATCATTCGGCAAAACTGGCCCACCGTTTGCGTTAGGGACCGCATGCTCGGCCGCAGATGCAAAGCGGAGATCGGGCTCGATCACGTACACAAACTTTTGCAAGGAGTATCACCATGTCTGGAAAGACCGATGAACTGAAGGGCCGTGTCAAGGAAGCCGCGGGCGCGATCACCGACGACGATCAACTGCGCCGCGAAGGCAAGACTGACCAGGCGGCCGGAAAGGTCAAGCAGGGAGTGGAAAAGGCCATCGACAAGGCAAAGCAGGGAATCGAGAACCTGAACGAGCGCAGCGGGAAGATCGGGTGGGCCGTGCTCTGGCTGTTGGGCGTTCCTTTGCCGGTCCTACTCGTGCTTTACTTCTTGATGGGTGGCAACTGAACCGTCGACACGACCCGTCGCCAGGTAGCAGATATGGAAATCATTCCCGCGGCCGATGGATCGAACGACTCCGGCGCCCCGGCGGAAACGCCGGTGGCGCTGGATGTCGGCCTTGCGCTGCATGAGCCGCTGGGCGTCGAGTGCCTCGAAGACAGGGTTCTCCTCGCGGCCGACACGGCGGCACCAACTCCTCCCCTTGAGATCCCGCCCGCCGAGCCTGCCGCCCTTGTGGGCGCGCCGCTCACGGAGGGGACGGCTATTCACGAGCTTGCGCTGACCGCCGACGTGGCGGACGCGCGGGCCGAGGTCGGCGGATTCGAGGGCACAGCCGGAGCATCGGCCGGGTCGCACGCGGAGGTGATCGAACTGCCGCACGAAGTGCTCGAGAAGCCGGGCCCGGAAAGCGGCGAAGGAAGCGAGCGCACTCCAGAGGACCTCGGCGAGAGCAAATCGGCCCAGAACGAATTCGGTCTCGCGACGATCGAACCAGAAGCGAACAAAGCGCTCCGTACCCACGAGTCGACCAGGAGGGTTCCCTCCGGTGAGGCGTCGGCGTTCTTGACGGACGAGGGCGACCATACCGGACCGGTTGGCGAGGATTCGCCGCTCTGGCCATCCACTGACGCGGTTGAAACCAACGAGCAGCCGGCACTCGACACGCGGGTGCTGACGGAACTGGGACGGGAACGGCCAGGCGCCGAGTTGGGGGCCTCGCTTGCCGAGGAAACCGCGATCGCTCCTCTTCTGGACGAGTTGCCGGCGGCCAACCAGCCGACCGTTGAAGCAAACCAGGCTGAGGATCAGGACAGCGCCGCGATCGACACGGCGGATCCAGGAAACCAGGCGGATGAAGCCCACCCTGCCGACGCCGCCGGACCGACAACCGGCGAGCCGGTCGACTCTGAATCGCCTGGCGGGGTGGTTCACCCGGTCGCCGACGGCGCGTCCGCGGATCCATTAGGAGAGCCCACGGCGCATGACGCCATCTTCGCCGGCGGGGGCGGAGTCGAAGCCGTGATTGAGCACGGCACGTCGGACCAGAAGACCTCCTAGAAGGCGTCGCCCCCGTATCGACAGGGCGGACTTACTCGGGCCAACGAAGGGGAGATTCTCCGTCTCGCAGCCGGCGCTCCACGTCGACAACGAGGGGAACAATGTCCGCAGCCGATTCGATCGTGTAGTGGGCTCCGGCAGACCGCAAGCGCTCGGCGGCCTGATCGCAGAGGCGGCGCTGCCGATCGACCGGCAGGGCGTTGATCTCCTCCAGCGAAAGGCCAACGCCGTTTCCGGCGAGCGTCACTCCGACCGTCCAGCAACCCGCCTGTCGCCCCGCTTCAATCCCGACCGGAGTATCGTCGACGGCGACCATTGTCCACAGCGGATAGGCATCCAACTGCATGGCTGCCTGGTAGAGCAGGTAAGGGGCGGGCCGCCCGCGCGGAACGTCATCGGCACAAACCACGCAATCGGGCTTGTATCCCTGCTGACCGGCCGACGCAGACACGATTTTCATCAAGTCGCGCGTGTATCCGGTGGTCGAACCGATTTTCAATCCCATCCGTCGGCACGTCTCGACGGCTTGCGGCACTCCGGTAATGACGTCGGAATGTTCCTTGAGCACGCGTTCCTGGATCGGCAGAAACTCCTTATACAAGGCGTCGATGTCGGCCTCTTCGTAGGGGCGGCCGTGGGCGGCCCGCCAGGCGGCGGCGACCATCGGCATGGCCAGAATGGCCGCGATATGGTCGCGCTTTGCCCTGCCCATCGGTTCGCGTGCTTGCGCGGCGGTGATCTCGACGTTTCGCGTCCGAAATACTTCCTGGAAGGCGATCGTCGGCGCAAGGCTGCCCTGGTCGACGGTCGTTCCGGCCCAATCGAAAACGATCGCCGTTACCTGCCGCAGTTTGTCGGTCATGCGGTTTCTCCCAGCCAGCGTTGCCAGGCACGTTCGGCCAGACCGAACGACATCGTCATGCCGGCGCCCCCCGCCGCGACGAAGACGTGCGTCCCCGCGGCAGGCGAGGCTTCAACCACCGGCAGGCGCGGGTGTCTGGCGTAGATTCCGTGCCATCGCTGGCCGATGGTCCAGTCGCTCAGCCGAAACACCTTGCGCGCTTCGCGCAGGATGAGCTCGTCGATCTCGGCCTTGTCGAACGGGCTGATTTCCTCGCCGTATTCGTGCGAGTCCCCCAAGATGACCTCGCCGCTTGCCGACTGCGACGCCATGAGGTGGATGCCGAAGCGGCTCAACTCCGGCGTTTGCGTGTTGATTCGGGTCTGCAACCGCTGCCACGACGGACAGTCGCGAAATGCCGCGTAATGCTTCAGAGTCAGGCCGCTCGCCAGATGGGGAGTTGACAGCGCGACGTGCGGCTGGGCGGCCGTTCTGAGCATCTGCAGCTTGCACAAAACGAGGCCCGCCGACCGCAGCACCTCAGGAAAGAGGGTTTCCAGGTCGCTGCCGCTGGCGACGATCACGCGGTCGGCCCGCCAGCAGCGGCCGTCGGAGGCACGTATGTGGCGGTCTTCGACGGCAACTACCGAGGTGCCGAAACAGCACTCGACCCCGAGCGATTCCCCCAGCCAGGCGGCGGCGCGGGCGACGGCGCTGCGTGGGTCGACCCGAAGTTCGGTCGGGCTGAACATGCCGGCCAGCAGGCCGTCGGGGTTGGCCAAGGCGGTTCTGCTGGCGACCTCTCGCGCCGTGAGCATGCGCACGTCGTGCGCTGGCCCGCTCAAACCCGAACTCGAACCCACGAACTCTTCCTGCACGGCCAGTTCGTCCTGCTGGTGCGCCAGGTGGATCGATCCACATTGCTCAACCGACGCCGCGCGATGCGAGTTCAATTCGAGCCAAAGGTCGCGCGACCGCAGGGCGAGAGAATACAGCTCGCCCGCCGGCTGGCCGATCGGCCAGATCATGCCGAAGTTGCGCACGGAGGCCCCTTGAGCGACCGGGGAGCGTTCCAACAGCAGGACGCGCAGCCGGCGGCGCGCCGCCATCCAGGCATGCGCTATTCCCATGATCCCCGCGCCGACTACGGCGACGTCGTAGTGGGCGGTCATGCGGGCCGGCTCTCGAGCGCGGCCTGCGCGACGTATCGGGCGAAGTGCGCCAGCGGCGGCGTGGGATGATGAGGAATTTTGGCCGCGTCATCCCATCGCCTGAGCCGCACCGAGTCGTCGAAATAGGGATGCCTCTCGAACTCGGCAACCTCGGCTGGCGTCATCGGCCCGCCCTGCAACTGGAGGCTCACGATCGAGGGTTGGCTGAGCGAGGACAGGTAACGCTCGTCGACGGCGCATAGATAACGTTTTGCCGCCACGTGAAGCCGGACGGCCTCCGTGACCCGCCGCGAAAATCGCTTGCCAAGATAGTTCGCGGCCGAGTTCTCGTGGCGATCGTCCACGCCCGCGTCCGGCGCGTCGTCCGGTAGATCGTGCAGCAGATGGCCGACGTCGTGTAACAGGGCCGCCGCGATCAGCTCGGGCGGGGCACCTTCTTCTTCCGCCAGCAGAGCGGCCTGCAAAGCGTGCTCAAGTTGCGTAACCGCCTCGCCGCCGTACAGAGAATCGCCCCGACTTTCAAACAGCTCGACGATCTCACGGACGTCTGACATAGCCAGGTTTTTCTGAACAGCCGGCGACAAGGAGGTCTCCTGCGGACAAATCTGGCAGATCTCCTTCTCGCCGGCTATACCCGAAATGGGACGCGGTCGGTAATGGAGTCGGCAGTATAACACCACCTTCTCACTTGGAAACGCCCGCTCGGCCTGCGGGTAGTGCTTCCGTTTGCCCATAGATGGACGGGTCACTCTGATTCAGCTAGCAGACGGTCACGACTCAGAAGAGGAATCGTCCCCACGCCTTTTAGCCTGCAACACAGCCGGTGTCCCACTTCCTGTTAGAGGCCATTGAGCCATGAGCCGACGGTTTCAGTTCAGCTTGAGGGTGCTGCTGGTGGCGGTATTCAGCATCGCCGTAGTTGCGATTCCCGTTGGCTATTTCATCCGCCTGCCACCGGCACCACGACCACCCATCATGGTTCCGACGAACGGAATCGTGACACTGGATGGAGCGCCTCTGGCAGACGCCATGATCGCCTTTTATGCCGATGGCCAGGGCAGATCGGCCGGCACGGACGCAGCTGGCAGCTTTGCGCTACTGGCATTCCCTGGTTCCTATAAGGTTGCCGTGATAAAAACAATCGAAACCGGCCCGAGGCGAAATGCTGTCACCGGTGAGTTAATCGATCCGAACGAAGATTTCAGAGGTTTCAGAGCCATCCGGGTGGAGACGAAATCACTCATTCCTGAGTGCTACGGCAATCCGCACACTTCCGGCCTTACGGCTGATGTTTGCACAGGTGGGCCAAACCGTTTCATGTTCCAGTTGGTGACGCCTTAGCCCATGCCCCGTCCCCAATTCACCCTCCGCGCGTTGCTGGTGGCCATGCTGGTTGTGGCTGCGTTCTTTGCCGGTGTCCACTTCGAGCGGGAGCGTCAAAGGCGAGTCGATGAGGCAGAACTAACAAACGACCCCTTCGCGGACTAGCCACATGCGCCGCCCTCAGTTTTCTTTGAAGACGATGCTGTGGTTGATGGCCGTGGTGGGGGCTGCGGTGTTGCTTGCGTCTGGACTCGGCGGCGAACCGCTAGAAACCGAACACGAAGTCGTCGCCGAAGGTTCGCCTGTGGCGCCGCTGGTTGTCCTAGTCGCCGGCGCGTGCCTCGCCGTTTACGTCATCCGATTGAAGAGATAGGAGTGCCCGCTTTTCAGGCACCCGAAAAAAACTAAGACGTTTTCCGGTTTTTTTTGACTCGCGGGCAAATGGAAGCACTACCGGCCTGCGGGACGAGTGTGGAATTTGTAAACTACCGCTTCCAGTGGCACACCCCATTTGCTCTGAAAGTTGTTGTGGGCCACGCTGTTGAGGCCGAGCTCGTAATCGTGGTCTGGCTCCAGCTTTACGGGCAAGGTGCACGTCAAGGCGTCGTCTGACCAACTCGCCGATTTCCCCTCAGGAATCTTGGGAAAGGACTCCCCGTCCCCGGTCCACGACATGCCTTCGCTCATCGGTATGTTGAATGTAACTCGGAGCGACTTCGTCTCTGGATCCACGTCCCCGGCGCCGTTTTTCGGCTCGATGGCGACAATGGCCGGCACACGAACCCGCCCCGCGACCTCCTCCGTCGCCCCCTTGGTGCTGAAATAGAGGGCCGCCGTCGCCGCCGGCGGGCCTTTTTTAGCGCGGAAATTCTGGTGCGATGACGAGTTGATGCCAAGCCGGTAGTAGGCGCCCGCCTCAAGCTTGACGGGCAAGACGCACGTTCGCTGATCCGTCCAGCGCGGTTGGCGGCTCTTGTCGAGCGGTGGAAATAGTGGTGGCCCGCCCGTCCAGCTCATGCCTGGTTCCATGTCGCGATCGAACGTGACGGAGATCTCACCGATGTCGGGATCGACCTCCGTTGCGCCCTGACGCGGAGATGATTTCACGATTCGGGCATGGGGATCGTTTGCTTTCGCCGTTTCCGCCTTGTCGGCCTCGTCGTTCGCCAACACGGCGGGACGCTTGCCGGCGCCGGGCGACATCGGCAGCAGCAAAACGGCGGTCGTGATGATGGCCAGGCGGGAGAGCGAGCCAAAGCGGCGTTTCGTCGGATGATAGTTCATGATCTCCTCCAGTCGGTTCTGTAGTTGTGTGCCCTCTTCGAAAATCCCCACCAGACTTCCCGACGCGAGCGACCTGCCTCGCATGGCGGAAAGCATGTCCAAGATCGCTTCGCCGTACTGCTGCGGATCAACTTCTCCCAGCCGCAACACGGTTTCGTCGCAGGCGCATTCGCGATGGTGCCGGACCTGGCCGCCGGCCCACCAAAGAAACGGATGGAACCAGAACAGACCGTGCGCGGTCGTTTGCAACCAGCCGATCCAGGTGTCTCCGCGTTGCCAGTGCGCCAACTCGTGGACCAGCACGGCGCGCAACTCCGCATCGCTCCATCGGCCGAGCAAGCCTCGCGGCAGCACGATTCGCGGGCGCAGGAGTCCGAACAGAAAGGGGCTCGTCATCAGGTCGACGGCGACCACGTCTGGAATGCGGCGCAAGCCGAGCTGGATGGCCGCCCGCTCCAGGGCGACCCGAATCGGCCCCTCGTCAAGGGTCGGAGACGAGTTCAGCGTGCGGCTGAGGCGGGCGTACCTTCCCAGTACGAAGCCCCAGAACGACAGGCACCCCGTGCTCCATACGCAGAACGCCAGAAGCAACCGCAAATTAGCGCGATCTGCAGACGGCTCCCTCCGGGCCCGTTCCGTCGCATCTTCATGTGCCGCTTCCAAGGAGCTCCCTGGTCGCCCGCCGCCCACCGGCCAAACCGCCGCTGAGCGCGCGGGCAGGCCAAGCGCTTCACTCAAAGGCCCCACGCCCCAGCGCCCGACGCTCATGGGCGTCGTCAGGCCCGGCGGCAAGAAGGCCTTGGCCAGCACGAGCAACCACAGGGCGTGGCGGAGCCGCGGCGACGCGGCTCGCAGGAGACGGGTCAGGACGGCCACGACCGATATAAGCAGCGCCAACTGCCAGCTCGACGCGACGAGCCACGCCAGCCACGTTTCCAGGAAATGATTGAATGGGATCACTTAGGCCGCTCCTGACCGCGTTTCGCGCTCGCCCGAATTCGTTTCTCATCGAGGCGGCGTTTCAGCTCACGGATCTCGGCGTCGGAGAGGTCGGCCTCGTCGATGAAGTGGGCCAGCACCGGCGAGAGCGCGTCGCTGGCGAGTTTCTGGAAAACGCCGCGCACCTCCGTGCGGGTCATCGTTTCTCGATCGACGGCCGGCCGATACAAATACGAGTTTCCCACCTGGTCGTAAGCAAGAGCTTGTTTGGCGACGAGGCGCGAGAGGAGCGTCTTGACCGTCTTGTACGCCCAACCGCGATCCGGCGGCAGCGCGGCGTAAACGTCGCGGGCGGCCATCGGCCCGCGCTCCCAGAAGACCTTCATGACCTCCCATTCCGCGTCGGACAGGGCCGGCTTTTCTTGCGAGGACATCGATCGCTAATTCCTTCAAGTCATGACTATGAACGAAGGCATTGGACTACATTCGTAATCTTTTGTCAACAGGCGGAGTCATCCGTGTCTGGCCAGGGATTCTGGCAATGCTAATTTCTTTCGGGATCAAGGGTTGTCCAATAAAGGTGCCAAGCGTTACTGCTTTCTAGGCAATCTAACGCCATGAGTGCTTCGGCGTTGGCGCGATCCCATCTTCGGCCGC